>NZ_BMDZ01000023.1 GCF_014636235.1 Tistrella bauzanensis | reverse complement strand
ATGTCCCCCTCTCAGGAACACTCATACAGACTCCACTTCGCCACCGGTCGCCAGGGCTATTCTTCAAATGCGATTCCCCTGGGTGCCGGCGGGGCCTGAACCGGCACCGGGCGTGCCATCCCCCACATCCGGCGCCACGCCGGCGTGGTCTGGATGCAGAAATCCGCGTGTGCGGCGGATCGCCTCGGCGATGCCCACCCGTTCCACCCGGACACCGTCGGGAAACGCCGTGGTCAGCCGGGTCGGCAGAGCACCATCCAGCAGCACGAACACACCATGATCGTCCCGCGCCCGGATCAACCGGCCGAATGCCTGGCGCAGCCGCAGGCGGACGATGGCGTCGTCATGATGATGGCCGCCGAAGGCCAGCCGGCGGGCGCGGTGCAGAATGTCCGGCCGTGGCCAGGGCACCCGGTCGAGCACCAGCAGCCGCAGCGACCGGCCGGGCACGTCCACCCCGTCGCGCACCGCATCGGTGCCCAGCAGGCAGCTTTCCTCCTCGGCGCGGAAGATATCCACCAGGGTCGCCGTGTCCAGCGGGTCGACATGCTGGGCATAGAGGCTGATGCCGGCTGCATCCAGCGCGCCGGCGATCCGGTCATACACCACCCGCAGCCGCCGCACCGCGGTGAACAGGCCAAGCGCGCCGCCGCCCGCCGCCAGGAACAGCTCGCGATAGGCGGCCGAGATCTGTTCGGCCGACGACCGCCTGAGATCGGTCACCACCAGGGCCAGCGCCGCCTGGCCGTAATCGAACGGCGATGGCAGGCTCAAGGTCTGCGGCGTGCTGGCGATGTGGCGGGCACCGGCGCGGGTATAGGCGGTCTGCCAGTCGAGACCGTCGCGGCTGCCCGGACCGTCGCGCCTGGCCGGGCCGTCACGGCCCGATGGTGCTTCGGGCATCGGCTCCCCCGCGGCGGCGGCGGCATCGGCATCGGCGGCAGACGGCCGTTGCGGCAGACGGCCGCCGGTCAGGGTGGCCGAGGTCACCAGCAGGCCCCGGGCGCGTTCGCCGAACACGCGCGCGAAGGGCAGCATCGGGTCGATCCAGCGCCGTTTCAGCGCCACGTCGATATCGCGGCCGAAAGCGCGGTCGATCGCCAGCCAGTCGACGTGATGCGCCGGCGGGCCGTCCTCGACCACCGCCAGCATCTCGCGCCAGGATTTCACCAGCCCGGCCGCCCGGCGGCTGATCGCGCGCGCGGTGGCGTCGATCCGCGCCCGGTCGCCCGGCTCCAATGTGTCGGCCTCGTCGTCCAGCAGCCCGGCCAGGGTTTCGGCCAGCCGGCCCAGCGGCACTTCCAGCAGACGCAGCGCCGCTTCCAGATCGGCGGCGGCGGCGATCAGCTCAGGGCCCGGCGGCGCCACCGGCGCCTCCAGCCCATAAGGGGCATCGGCGCCGGCCGGCGACCGCGCCAGCACGGCACCGCGCGCCCGCGCCAGAAACACCTCGAACGGGCCGTCGGGCTGGCCGTCATCCAGGCGCTGGCGCCAGCCTTCGGCCGGCAGGGCACGGGCGGCGCGCATCGCCTCGGCCAGCGCCTCCTCGGCGGCGGGGCGGCCGGCGACCAGATCGCCCACCCGGTCGCGCAGGCCGCGCGCGCGGCTGCGACGCTGGCCTTCGCGCCCGGCGATCCAGCGGCGCAGTTCCTCGCCCTCGCGCCCCGACAGATCCACCGCGAAGGCGCTGTCGGCGGCATCGAACAGGTGATGGCCCTCATCGAACACGAAGCGGTCGGGGCCGAACGGGTCGTCGCCGCCGGCTGCCGCCTGCACCATCACCAGCGCATGATTGGCCACCACCACCCGCGCCCGCCTCGACCGGCGCTGGGCACGCTCGATGAAGCAGCGGCGGTAATGCTCGCAGGCCGAATAGATACATTCGCCGCGATGATCGGTCAGATCCAGGGTCGCGCGCCGGCCGATCAGCTCGGCCAGCCAGCCCGGAAAATCGCCGCCATACAGCGCGCCGTCGCGGGTGGCGCCCACCCAGCGCGCCATCAGCGCCAGCCCCACCCGGTCGGGCCCCAGAGCATCGCTGCGCCGCACCGCGTCCTGATAATTCAGCAGGCACAGATAATTCTCGCGGCCCTTGCGCACCACCACCCGGCGGGTCTTCTCGTCCAGATCCGGATACAGCCGGTCCAGCTCGTCATCGATCTGCTTCTGCAGGTTCTTGGTATAGGTGCTGATCCAGACCGTGCCGCCATTGCGTTCGGCCCACAGGCTGGCCGGCGCGATATAGCCCAGCGTCTTGCCGGTGCCGGTGCCGGCTTCCGCCAGCACCACCGCCGGCCCCTCGCCCTCGTGGCGGGCGGCAAAGGCCAGGCTGGCATGCATGGCATAGCGCCGCTGTTCCGGCCGGGGTTCGGCGCCGGCGCCGGTCAGGCGCTCCAGCCGCTGCACGGCTTCTTCCGGCAGCACACCAAGCTGGGTCGGCCGGCCTTCCGGCGGCTGTTCCTGCCATTCGGGCAACCGGCCCCAGACCCGCATGCCCCAGCTGTCGGCCGGCGGCACGGCGCCGCTGGCGGCGATCAGCGGTGGCCCCCAGATCCAGCCGGCCTGGGCCGCATCATGCAGCAGGGCGGCCGGTTCCAGCAGGCGCAGCTTGATCGACGCCACCTTGATCAACTGCCGGGCAATCGCCCGGATGCAGGCGATTTCCGATGCCGCATCGGTGCCGGGCGCCGGCACGTCCAGCGCCGCCGCCAACCCGCGCGCGGTGGGCGGCGGGGTTTCGGCCGGGTTGATGAAAGCGAACAGTTCCAGCAGGTCGAAGGCGCTCAGATGCGCCGGGTCCAGCCCCAGCCGGCGGGCGGTGGCGGGCCTGTGCACCACCAGCGGCGTCCGGCCGTGCCAGGCCCCAGCCACCTGCGCCGGCTGCAGCACACGCGGTGCGTCGCCGGGCCGGGCGCTCCAATGGCCACGCCCGCGCCGCGCCACCAGAACCGGGGCGTTCAGCGGGTCGGTGCGGGCGGGATCGAGACCCCGGACGGCGTCGGCTTCATCTGCGGGCATCGGGATCCGGATTGTGGAAGCGGGCCAGGAACAGGACGGGTAGCAGGAACAGGACGGGTACACAGGCGGCGGCGCCCCACGGTTATACGGGCTTGCCGCCGCCGGGGCCAGCCCGCGGCGCGTGGCGGCCCTGCACCGGGGGCTGCCCTCACATGAGATGCGGTCAATTGACCCGGGGCCGTGGCTGCGCATACAGTCGCCGCAGCAGCACGCCCGGCCGTACATGGGCAAGGCGTCCGTTTTTTCAACACGATGCGGGAACAACTCCGATCATGACCGTCGATCGCCGGCTCGCGGCCGAGGCAAAGGCCTGGCCGTTCAAGGAAGCACAGGATCTGGCACGCCGGCTGGACGGACGCCTGCCCGACAAAGGCTATGTCCTGTTCGAGACCGGCTATGGCCCGTCGGGCCTGCCGCATATCGGCACCTTCGGCGAGGTTGCCCGCACCACCATGGTGCGCCGGGCTTTCGAGGCGCTGACCGGCATGCCGACCCGGCTGGTGGCGTTTTCCGACGATATGGACGGTCTGCGCAAGGTGCCGGACAACGTCCCCAATCAGGACATGATCCGTCAGGCGCTGGGCCGGCCGCTGACCGCCGTGCCCGACCCCTTCGGCACCCATGACAGCTTCGGCGCCCATAACAATGCCCGGCTGCGTGCCTTCCTGGATGCCTTCGGCTTCGAGTATGATTTCCGGTCGGCCACCGACTGCTATCGCGCCGGTGACTTCGACGCCGCCCTCATCCGGGTGCTGGAACGTTATGACGCGATCATGGCGGTGATGCTGCCGACGCTCGGCGCCGAACGCCAGAAGACCTACAGCCCGATCCTGCCGGTCAGCCCCTCGACCGGCCGGGTGCTGCAGGTGCCGATCCTGTCCTATGACGCCGCCGCCGGCACCATCGTCTTCGATGATGAAGATGGCAGCCGGGTGGAGCAGCCGGTCACCGGCGGCCGCGCCAAGCTGCAATGGAAGGCCGACTGGGCGATGCGCTGGGTGGCGCTCGACGTCGATTATGAAATGTATGGCAAGGATCTGATCCCGTCGGCCGAGTTGTCGGGCAAGATCGCCCGCATCCTTGGCGGCCGCCAGCCCAACGGCTTTGCCTATGAGCTGTTCCTGGACGCCGATGGCCAGAAGATCTCCAAGTCGAAGGGCAACGGGCTCAGCATTGAAGACTGGCTGCGCTATGGCTCGCCGGAAAGCCTGTCGCTGTTCATGTTCCAGCAGCCCCGCCGGGCCAAGCGGCTGTATTTCGACGTGATCCCGCGCGCGGTCGACGAGTATTTCGCCCATCTGCGCAGCTATCATGCGGCGGAGGAACCGGCCAAGGCGCTGGAGAACCCGGCCTGGCACATCCATGGCGGCAATCCGCCGGAAGGCGAGCCCCCCGTCGGCTTCTCGATGCTGCTCAATCTGGCCAGCGCCTGCAACGCCGAGGACAAGGCGGTGCTGTGGGGCTTCATCACCCGCTATGCCCCGGATGCCACCCCCGAAACCCAGCCCGGCCTGGACCTGCTGGTCGGCTATGCGGTGAACTATTATCAGGACTTCGTGAAGCCGCAGAAGACCTACAAGCAGCCGGATGCCGCCGAGACCGCGGCCATCCGGGCACTCGCGACCAAGCTGGCCGAGATGCCCGCCAACACCACCGCCGAGGCGATTCAGGACGAGGTCTATGAAGTCGGCAAGCTGCACGGCTTCGACAATCTGCGCGCCTGGTTCAAGCTGCTCTACGAGGTTCTGCTCGGCCAGGAACAGGGGCCGCGCATGGGATCGTTCATCCAGCTCTATGGCCGCGCCGAAACCATCCGCCTGATCGACGACGCGCTGGCCGGCAAGTTCGCCTGAGGCAGCATCAGGGGGCGTCGACGCCGACGCCCCCTGCCGTCCGGGCCGGGCTCCATGACAGGTACGTCAGAGCAAGTCCCGCCAATGAGCCCGCCCCAAATCCGCCGCTCTTCTCAATCCCCGCCATCGGCGATGGTGGTCATCAACTGGGTGTCGCCGCCGGCGGCGGCGGTGTTGACCGACAGCACCCGTTCGGTCGCGAAACGATAGAGATAGCGCGGACCGCCGGCCTTGGGGCCGGTGCCCGACAGGCCCTCGCCGCCGAAGGGCTGGGTGCCGACCACGGCGCCGATCATGCTGCGGTTGACATACAGGTTGCCCACCTTCGCCACCGCCGCCACCCGGCGGATGGTCTGGTCGATCCGGCTGTGCACGCCCATGGTCAGACCATAGCCGAAGCCGTTGATCCGCCGCACCACCGCGTCCAGATCCCGCGCCTTGTAGCGCCAGACATGCAGCACCGGGCCGAAAACCTCGCGGGTCAGCCGGTCGGGGCTGTCGATGCGATAGGCGACCGGCGCCATGAAATGGCCGGCGGCGGCCGTGGCCTCTGCCACCGGCGCCGCCGCGATCCGGGTCTGGCCGGCCGCCTCCAGCGCCGCGACGTGATCGGTCAGCATCGCCAGCGCCTCGGCATCGATCACCGGCCCGACATCGGTCGCCAGCCGCATCGGATCGCCCACATCCAGCACCGCCATGGCGCCGGCGAGCATGGTCTCGATCCGCTCGGCCACGTCCTCCTGCACGCAGAGCAGCCGCAGGGCCGAACAGCGCTGCCCGGCCGAGCCGAAGGCCGAGATCAGCACATCCGCCACCACCTGTTCAGGCAGGGCCGAGCTGTCGACGATCATCGCGTTCAGGCCGCCGGTTTCGGCGATCAGCGGCACGATCGGCCCGTCACGCCCGGCCAGACCGCGATTGATCGCGCGCGCGGTTTCGGTCGATCCGGTGAAAGCGACGCCGGCCACCCGGGCATCGGCCACCAGCCGGCCGCCGATCCGCGCGCCATCGCCAGGCAACAGGGCCAGCACCCCCGCCGGCACCCCCGCCGCGAGCATATGGCGCACCGCCCAGGCGGCGATCAGCGGTGTCTGCTCGGCCGGCTTGGCGACCACGGCATTGCCGGCGGCGAGCGCCGCCGCGATCTGGCCGGTGAATATCGCGAGCGGAAAGTTCCACGGCGAGATGCAGGCGAACACCCCGCGCCCGGCCAGCCGGATCTCGTTGCTCTCGCCCACCGGCCCCGGCAGGACCAGGGCCCTGCTGAAATCGGCGCGGGCGCGGGCGGCGTAATAGCGCAGAAAATCCACCGCCTCGCGGATCTCGGCCAGGGCATCGCCCATGGTCTTGCCGGCCTCGCGCGCCAGCAGGCCGAAGGCGCGGGCCTGATCTGCCTCGAACCGCACAGCCGCCGCCTCAAGCACGGCGGCGCGCGCGGCACCACCTGCCGCGTCCCAGGCCGGCTGTGCCGCAACCCCGGCATCCAGCGCCGCATCCACCGCCGCCGCATCCGCCTCCGCCACCCGGCCCACGGTCATCGAGCGGTCGGCGGGGTTGGTGACCGGCTTGAAATCCCCGCCAAGGTCGCGGCCACCGACAATGGCCGAGCCATCGGCCGGCAGCGCCAGTGCCTTGGTGATCCGCGTGTCCAGATCGGCGATCACCAGCGGATCGGTCAGATCCATGCCGGCGCTGTTGACCCGTTCCGGCGCATAGATCGCCGGCGGCACCGGCAGTGACGGGTTGGGCCGCGAGGCACGCCCCTTCAGCCGCGCCACCGGGTCACCCACCAGATCGTCGACCGGCACCGTCGGATCGGCCAGCCGGTGGACGAACGAGGTGTTGGCGCCGTTTTCCAGCAGCCGGCGGACGAGATAGGGCAACAGATCCTCATGCGCGCCCACCGGCGCATAGATCCGGCAACTGACGCCACCGCCCCCAGCGCCTTTCGGTGTCTCGCCCTTCGGTGTCTCGCCCAGCACCGCCTCGTACAGCGGCTCACCCATGCCATGCAGGCGCTGATATTCGAACCGCCGGTCGCGGCCGGCCATCACGTCGATGGCCGCAACCGTATGGGCGTTGTGGGTGGCGAACTGCGGATAGATCCGGTCACGCGCCGCCAGCATGGCGCGGGCGCAGGCCAGATAGGAGACGTCGGTCGCCTCCTTGCGGGTGAAGACCGGGAAGGAGGCGAGCCCGCGTTCCTGGGCGCGCTTGACCTCGGTGTCCCAATAGGCGCCCTTCACCAGCCGCACCGGCATGATCCGGCCGGTCTCTCCGGCCAGTGCCGCCACCCAGTCGATCACCGCATGCGCCCGCTTCTGATAGGCCTGCACCGCCAGCCCGAAACCGTTCCAGCCGGCGAGCGACCGATCGGCGGCGACACGGGCCAGCAGGTCCAGCGATGGGTCCAGCCGATCGGCCTCTTCGGCATCCACGGTCAGGCCGATGCCCGCCTCGCGGGCCACGCGCGCCAGATCGGCCAGCCGGCCGCCCAGGGTGTCGAGCATCCGGCCGTCCTTGGCCATCTCATAGCGCGGATGCAGCGCCGACAGCTTCACGGAAATGCTCGGCCGCTGGATCTCGTCCAGATCCGATGGCGCCGCCTTGCCCACGGTCCTGATCGCCGCGTCATAGGCCGCCAGATAGCGCAAGGCATCCGCCTCGGTGCGCGCGCCCTCGCCCAGCATGTCGAAGGAATGCCGCCAGCCCCTGGCCCAGCCCGGCCGGGCGCGTTCCAGCGCCTCGTTGATATTCCGGCCCTGCACGAACTGCTTTCCCATCATCCGCATGGCCGCGTGCAGCGCCTGACGGATCACCGGCGCGCCGGATCGCGCCACCAGCCGGCCCAGCACCGATGACGGCGCGCCGGCGGTATCTTCCGGCCCCAGCCGCACCACCCGCCCGGTGAGCATCAACCCCCAGGTCGATGCATTCACGAACAGGCTGCCGGCGCGGCCAAGATGGGCATCCCAGTCGGCATCGCCCAGCTTGTCGCGGATCAATCGGTCGGCGGTGGTGGCATCGGGCACCCGCAGCAGGCTTTCGGCCAGACACATCAGCACCACGCCTTCGCGCGTGCCCAGCCCGTATTCCTTCAGGAAGGCTTCCACACCGCGCGCCGGCTCGTCGCCCGCCCGCACCTTGGCGACCAGGGCCAAGGCGCGCTCGCGGATCAGGGCGGTCTGTTCCGGAGGCAGGCTGGCGGCCTCGATCAGCCGCGCGGTCACCGCCGCCTCATCGGCAAGCGTCAGGTCGGCGATCCGCCGGCGTCCGGCGTCGGTCGCGGCGGCAAAGGACTGGGCGTCGGCATCGCGGATCATGATCTGTGTCGTCTCCGATGGGCGGCACGTGGCGCGGGCTGCGCCTGATTGTCTGAGATTAGCGGGATGGCCGCAGAATGTGCGGCCGTTCTGACGGTTCTTCCGCTATATTCTCCATAAAAACCCCAATATGGCAGCATGAATGACCAGGATACGCCCATGATCGACGACAGTGCCGACCCTCGCCCGCTGGACCGGATCGACCGTCGGATCCTGGCCGAACTTCAGGCCGATGGCCGGCTGACCAATGTCGAGCTGTCGCGCCGGGTGCATCTGTCGCCGACGCCCTGTCTCGAACGGGTGCGGCGGCTGGAACGGGCGGGGTTCATCCGCGGCTATCGTGCCGAACTCGATCCGGAAAAACTGGGTCGTGCGCTGCTGGTCTATATCGAAGTCAGCCTGGACCGCACCGACGAGATGGTGTTCGAGACCTTCAAGGCCGCGATCCGACAGCAGCCGGATGTGCTGGAATGCCACATGGTTGCCGGCGGATTCGACTATCTGGTCAAGGCCCGCCTGGCCGATATGACCGCCTATCGCCGCTTTCTGGGCGATTGTCTGGTCAGCCTGCCGGGCGTGCGCAGCACCCACACCTATGTCGTGATGGAAGAGGTGAAGACCGACGCCCGTCTGCCGGTCTGAGCCTCGGAGTGTGATGGTTGCATCAATGCTGCGGAAACGGCCTGTTCACGAAACTGGCCGCTTCCGCACCGCAACATGTGCACCTATCTGATCATTGCAAGCCCGCGGCAGATGACGGGCGCGCCCGGCGCCTCGGCCGGTTCGCGTACCGCCGGACCGGGCTTTCGCGGCCGTGGCAATCCGACCCGGCCGCCGTGCTCTTCCGAGGATCGATTCCAATGACCGACCAGATGTCAGGCGCCGCACCGATCGGCGATACCCGGCCGCTCTCTGATGCCAGGCTGTTCCGCCCGGTGACGCTGGGCTCGATGACCCTTGCCAACCGGGTGGCCATGGCGCCGCTCACCCGGTCGCGCGCCGGCAGCGACGGCGTGCCCTCGCCACTGGCCGCCACCTATTACGCCCAGCGCGCCGATGCCGGGTTGATCGTGACCGAGGCCACCAATATCAGCGCCCAGGGCCGCGGCTATGCCTGGACGCCCGGCATCTACAGCGAGGCCCAGGTCGCGGCCTGGAAGCAGATCACCGATGCCGTTCACGCGAAGGGCGGGCGGATCGTGCTGCAACTGTGGCATGTCGGGCGCATCTCGCACAGCAGCCTTCAGCCAGGCCACGCCCTGCCGGTGGCACCATCGGCGATCCGGGCGGATGGTCAGGCCTTCACCGAAACCGGATTCGTGCCCTTCGAGACCCCGCGCGCGCTGGATGGCAATGAAATCCCCGGCATCATCGAGGATTACCGGCAGGCCAGCCTGAATGCCCGCGCCGCCGGCTTCGACGGCGTCGAGGTTCACGGCGGCAATGGCTATCTACTGGAACAGTTCCTGCGCTCCTCGACCAATCATCGCACCGATGACTGGGGCGGATCGATCGAGAATCGTGCCCGCCTGCTGCTGGCAGCAACCGATGTGGCGATCGAGGTGTTCGGCGCCGATCGCGTGGGCGTGCGGCTGTCGCCGGTGACGCCGGCCAATGATGCCGGCCAGGATGACGATCCGGCCGCCCTCTATGGCTATGTCGCGACCGAACTGGGCCGGCGTGGCATCGCCTTCATCCATGTCGTCGAAGGCGCCACCGGCGGCCCGCGTGACAATCAGCCCTTCGATTACGCGGCCCTCAAGGCCGCCTTCGGCAAGCCGGGCTGGATCGTCAACAACGGCTACGACCGCGACAGCGCCATCGCCGCCATCGACAGCGGTGCCGCCGACATGGTCGCCTTCGGCCGGCCCTTCATCTCGAACCCCGATCTGGTCGACCGGCTGCGTCGCGCGGGCCCGCTTAACCCGCTCGACTGTGACACCCTCTATGGGGGCGGCGCCAAGGGATATATCGACTACCCCACGCTGGCGGGCGACATCGCCGCCGCCTGATCGCCACCCAACCCGCCGGCCCGGATGGATCAAGATCCGCCCGGGCCGGCCGGCATGTTACCGGCCGATGAAGCGCGGCGCCCGCTTCTCGACAAAGGCCCGCGCGGCCTCGCGATGGTCGGCGCTTTCCGAACAGCGGGTGTGCTGGATGGCCTCAAGGTCCATCACTTCTGCCAGCGTGCCGGTTTCCGCCAGGTTCATGTTGCGCTTGATGGCGGCGAAGGTCAGGGCCGGTCCGGCGGCCAGGCTGGTCGCCAGCCGGCGGGTTTCAGACTCCAGATCGGCATCGTCGACCACGCTGGTCACCAGCCCCAGCGCCTCGGCGCGGCTCATGTCCAGCACCTCGGCGGTGAAATACAGCGCCCGTGCCCGGGCCGGCCCGACCAGCCGGGTCAGGAAATAGCTGCCGCCGAAATCGCCCGACAGCGCCACCTTGGCGAAGGCCGTGGTCATCACCGCCGAACGGGCGGCGATCCGCATGTCGCAGGCCAGCGACAGCCCGGCACCGGCCGCCGGCACCGGCAGCGCGGCGATGGTCGGCCTGCCCATCTCGTGCAGCCAGCGCGAGGCTTCCATCACCTGCCTGAGTTCGGTCGCCCGGCGCTCGGTGGGTTTCGCCGCCTCCGCCTCGGCGGTCTCAGCCATCCGCTTGACGTCGCCACCGGCACAGAACGCCCGGTCGGCCCCGGTCAGCACCACCACCCGCACGGCATCGTCGGTCGCCACCCGCATCAGCGCCGCCACCAGATCGACCAGCATCGGCCGCGACATGGCGTTCAGCCGCTCGGGCCGGTTCAGGGTCAGCCAGGCGACGCCATCCTCGATGCGTTCCAGAAGTTCGGTCACGGCCGGACGCTCGGTCATCAGGTCTTCCTCCACGGGTCCGGCTTATAGACTAGACCGCCGGATTGGCACGGGCGCTGCCGCCCCGGTGCCGGCATCCGGCCGGCGGTTGAGCCTACGCCACCGGAATGGCTGAGACAATCGGGCGACACGTCCCGACAAACCGCCGGCCGGCGGGGCACCGCGCGCGGCGTCAGAGCGCGCATCCACGGCATATCCAAATATTCAATAACGGCGTTACTAAACTAGAAGGCGATTACATGAGAATCATGGTGCAATAAGGTTGTGCCTCGTCTATCGTTAACAGATAAGAAAGACCGGACCGAACGCAGAGGACGCGAAGACGGACCGATCCAGGACGAGGCTCCGGCAGCCTCGTCCGCCCGCTCTGATGGCAGACGATGAGGCTCTTGCACGCTCATCGGGATCTGCGCCAGGGCGGGCCGCATCGGCGCCGCAACCGACGATCCGCCGGGGAGGATGTCCATGAAACGGGTACTTCTGACCACCGCGCCCAAGGAGGCGCTGGTGGAAATGAACGGCATCGGTGGCAATTGGTACGATCGTACCGACACCTATATGGCGTGGACCTGCGCGAACGACCTGGATGACCGGCTGTCGGTCACCTGCCCGCCGACCGGGCTGAATTTCCTGAAGGCCAATGTGCCGGATGTGGAGCTTCTGGAATATCCCACCTGGGCCGAATACGAGAAGGCGCTCGCATCGGAACAATGGGACATGGTCGGGATCAGCTTCTACACCTGGTCGGTGCCGGTGGCGATCCAGATGGCGAAACTTGCCCGCGAGTACGGGGTCAAGGACGTCTGGGGCGGCAATTACGGCGCGATCACGCCCGGAATTCAGGCGCATTTCGACCGGCTGATCAAGGGCCCGGGCGAATATGTCCTGCATCAGTATGTCTATGGCCGGCCGCTTGAGCGGGTCGAGCATCCACCGATGATGGGCTATTCCAGCTTCCGTGGCGTCAGTTCGCCGGTGGGCTATCTCTACAGCAAGCGCGGCTGCAACATCGGCTGCACCTTCTGTTCCACGCCGGTGTTCAACCCCAAGGAAGACGCCATCTTCATGGAGGACATGGAGCGGGCGCTGGATGCCTATAAAGAAAACAACGTCGCCCATGTCATCATCTATGACGAGTCGTTCTTCCTGAAGAACGACATCGCCGAGCGGGTAGTCGACGGGCTGGCCAAACGCGGGCTCGGCTGGATCTGCCTGACCCGCGCCGACCTGCTGCGCGGCCGGATCGAGGAGTTGACCGACCGGGGCATGGATGGCGCGATCATCGGCATCGAAAGCTATCGCGACAAGAACATCGCCGATGTCCAGAAGCGCGACGATGTCTATAACGTCCGCGCAACCGTCCGCGAGCTGATCAAGAACGGCCGCCGGGCGCTGGGCACCTTCATGGTCGGCTTCCCCGATGACAGCATCGAGGATATGGAATACGACATCACCCAGCTTGCCGATGAGGGCCTGTTCGCCTGCCAGTTGACCCTGCTCACCCCCTTTCACGGCACCAAGCTGTGGAAGCAGATGGAGCATCTGGTGACCGAGACCGATCTGTCGAAGTTCGATCTCTACAACCTGGTCTGGAACCACGCCAAGATGTCGCCGAGCGAAGCCCGCGACCTGATGGCCTGGGCCCAGCGCAAGGTCAACGACCCCGATGTCGTGGCGCAGAAGATCAAGCAGGACATGAAGGACAAGCTTCGGCGCGAGATGGCGGCCAAGCGCGGCATGCTGCCGCCGGGCAGCCGGCCGTCGCGGCTGGGCCTTGGTGGCGGTGCCACCAGCGGAGGCATGGCGGCGGGCGCTTTCGGGTCACCCGACCGCTGATCTGAAGCCGGCCGCATTGGCCGATCACCCTGTTTTCCAGACAGCACGGCAACCTGCCGGCGGGATCGTGCCGACGCGGGCTCCTGGCGGAGACCCGCGCGCACATCCCCGCCCGTCCGAGGGACCGCTGATGAGTGCGCTTAAAGTCCTGGCCATCCAGCTTGGCTTTCATCCTGACTATCCGGATGTGTCGACCCTGGCCACCACCTATAATGACGGTATCTATTACGTCGCCTCGTTCATCGCCGATCAGCTTCCAGAAGCCGAGATCGAGATGTGCCAGATGTTCTGGGGCGAGAAGCCGGCGGATTTTCCGCTGGAAGACTATGACGTCATCCTGATCTCGGCGCTCGCCACCCATTTCTGGTCGAACATCCCAACCCTGGAGACGATCAGCCGCAGGCGGCGGCGGGATGCGCTGGTGATCATGGGCGGACCGCATGCCGCCTTCGCCCCGCATGAGGCGCTGAAATACGCCGACGTCGCGGTTCTGGGCGAGGGCGAGTTGCCGACACTGGAGTTGATCGCGCGTCGCGCATCCGGCGCGACGCTCGATCTGGACGGCATCCCCAACATCGCCTGGATCGGCACCGATGGCCGGCTCCGGGTCAACGATATCAAGCGGTTCGACAAGATCTCGACCAGCATCCGCCCGCAGCTTCTGGCCCGCGCGCCCAAGTTGCACTGGGCGACGGTGTCGATGTCGCGCGGCTGCCCGTTCGACTGTTCGTTCTGCTATGCGATCCGGCTGCTGGGCCGCAAGTTCCGCACCAAGACCATCCCCGACATCGTGGCCGAGCTGGACGGCATCCATGCCCAGACCGGCTGCACCCGGTTCTATGTCACCGACCTGAATTTCACCACCCGCCGCGATTTCTGCGAGCAGGTGGCGCGCGCGGTGCGTGACCGGCCCTATAAATTCATCTCGATGAGCCGCATCAACCACGCCGATGATGAGGATCTGGTGCTGGAGATGAAGGCATCGGGGTTCGATGAATACTGCCTGGGGGTCGAATCCGAGGATCCCGGCGTGCTGAAGGCCTTCAACAAGAAGGTCGATGCCACCGAGCAGACCCAGCGGCTGTGGAAGTTCGCCGAGAACGACATCTACATCCATTCGGCGATCATCTATGGCCTGGACGAACAGGACCGCGCGGCGATCGAGCGCACGGCGCGCTGGTGCGCCGATGCCCGCATCGTTCATCCGACCTTCGTCTGCCTTGCGGAATATCCGTTCCAGAATCTGCTGTTCGGCGCCCGGCAGGATGTGGAAGACCACCGGATCATCATGGAAGTGCCGACATACCAGCACTACTCGTTTGTCGGCATCTTCCCCCGCCACATGCGTCCGTCGGCATTGCAGCAGGCGATCCTCGACAGCTACGACATCTTCTTCGAACGGGCCTTCGAGGTGGAAACCCGCCCACAGCGCCGGATGCGTTTGAAGTCGTACCAGCGCAGCGTGGCGCTGGGGCGCGCGGGCATGGAGCGCCACATCGCCTTTCTGGAAAAGCTGGAGCAGCCCTATTACACCCGCGAGGGCAGCCTGCGCGAGGATCTGATCCGGTCCGATTTCGAGGACCGTCACGGCGCCACCCGCGACTGGCTGGCCGGCACCGCCCGCGGCGCCGAACCCGCCTTCGCCAAGGCCTATGCCAGATAGGCCGGCACGTCATGCCAACGAGGCCGGGGCCCGCCTGATGACTGCTGCAACTGCCATCCCGTCCCATCCCGACGACGCGGGCCGCCGCTTCGCGGGCTTCCTCGACGCTCTGCCCGCGCGCACCGCCTGGGCCGCCGTCGCCCGCATGGCCGAGACACATCCCCATGCGGCCGGCTTGCGCGTGATCGAGCGTGGCGGCGGCGAGGCGGTGCTGACCCGCGCCGATCTGGCGACGCTGGCCACCGCCGGCGCCCGGGCGCTCGCGGCGGCGGGGATCGTCGCCGGCGACCGGGTGGTCCTGGCACTGCCCGCCTCACGGTTGTTCCTGGCGTTCTATCTGGGCGCCGGCGCATCGGGCGTTCTGCCGGTGGTGGTGGCACCGCCACCGGTGCCTGTGCCGGCAGCCGCGCGCCAGCATCTGGCCGATATCGCGCGGCGGGCCGACGCCCGGTCGATCATCGCCGAGGCCGCCACCACGGCGGCCCTGGCGGCCGATGGCGACGGCGCGCTCGCCGACGCACCCGGCGCCCGGCTTGCCGCCGCCGATGCCCTGCTTTCAGCCGGCCTGAAGGCGCCGATGCCGGTGCTGGGGCATGATCCGCATGGCATCGCCCATCTTCAGCAGACATCCGGATCGACCGGCAGTCCGAAGCTCGCCGTGGTTCACCACGACCGGCTGGCGGCCAATCTGGCCCAGATCGGCGCCGCGATCTGTGCGACGCCCGCGGATGTGTCCGGCGACGTGCTGGTCTCGTGGCTGCCGCTGTCGCACGATATGGGGCTGGTGGGGCTGAATTATGCCCTGCATTGGGGCATCGGCATGGTGCTGGCCGACACGGCCGAATTCCTGCGCAACCCGATGAACTGGCCGGGCTGGATGTCGCGCCATCGCGGCACGCTGTCGCCGGCGCCCAACAGCGCCTTCCAGATGTGCGCGCGGCTGGCCCGGTTGCGGCCGCCGCGCGGGCTGGATCTCAGCGGCTGGCGGGTGGCGCTGTGCGGGGCCGAGCCGGTCCATGCCCGCACCCTGAACGGCTTCGCCCAGGCTTTTGGCGACCACGGTTTCGCGCCGGCGGCGCTGCGCCCGGTCTATGGGCTGGCCGAGGCGACGCTGGCCGTGGCGATTCCGCCCGTGGGCGGCTGTGTGGTCGACCGGATCGATGCCGATCGGCTGGCCGAGGGCGGCCGCGCGGTCGCCGCCGGCGACACGGTCGCGCGCCATCTGGACGCCGTGACCCTGGGGCCGGCGGTGCCGGGGGCGGGGCTCCGGATCACCGGCACCGATGGTCGCGATCTACCCGACCGGCAGGTGGGTGAGATCGAGATCTTCAGCCCGGCCGCGGTTCAGGGTTATTGGCTGGACCCGGCCGAAAGCGCCCGGCTGTATCGGCCCGACGGCTGGCTGCGCACCGGCGACCTCGGCTATCTGGCCAACGGACAACTCCATGTCACCGGCCGGGCCAAGGATCTGCTGATCTTAGGCGGGCGCAACTTCACCCCCGCCCAGATCGAGGATGTGGCCGAGGCCGCGGCCGATGCCGCGGTCACGCCGTCGGTGATCGCGGTCGGCCTGACGGATGAGACCATCGGCACCGAGGCACTGCACCTGCTGCTCGACACACGCCTCGGGCCCGAAGACGCGCGACCCGTGATCGCCCAGGCGATCCGCGATGCGCTGCACGAGGCCTTCGGCCTGACCGGCATCGGCACCCACTGGATCGCTGCCGGCCTGATCCCGCGCACCCCCAGCGGCAAGATCCAGCGCTTCCGCTGCCGCGAGATCGTCGCCGCCCGCCTTGCGGACCGTCAGCAATCGACACCCGCCAGAACGCCCCCCACGAAGACTGCCCCCACGAACGGGAGGATCACCGGATGAACGCGCCCAAAGACCCCACCTTCAAGGCCGAGCCGCTGATTCCTGCCGATGCCGGCGCCACCCCGCTTGAGCCGATCGCCATTCTGGGCATCGGCTGCCGCCTGCCCGGCGGTGCCGACGGCCCGGCCGCCTTCTGGCAGATGCTGCGCAACCGGGTGGATGCCGTGTGCGAGGTGCCCGCCGACCGCTGGAACGCGGCGCTGTTCCATCATCCCGACCCGGCATCACGCCCCGGTACCATCGGCACCCGCATGGGCGGTTTCATGGCCGATATCGACAAGTTCGATCCCGGCTTCTTCGGCATCTCACCGCGCGAGGCGCAGTTGATGGACCCCCAGCAGCGCCTGCTGCTGGAAGCGGCGGTCGATGCGATCGAGGATGCCGGGCTGGGGCTTGAGCGGCTGGACGGGTCGGAGACCGGCGTGTTCATCGGCATCGCCGCCTATGATTATGCCGAGATCCAGCACGGGATGAACAATCGCGAGCTGATTTCCGGCCACACCAATACCGGCCTCGCGCTGTCGATCGCCGCCAACCGGATCAGCTATCTGCTGAACCTGAAAGGCCCCAGCGTCGCGGTCGACACCGCCTGCTCGTCATCGCTGGTGGCGCTGCATCTGGCCTGTCAGTCGCTGCGCAGCGGTGAAAGCCGGGTGGCGATCGTCGGCGGTGTCAACGCGATCCTGAAGCCCGAGCCGACCATCGGCTTCAGCCGCGCGTCGATGCTGTCGCCCGATGGCCGCTGCAAGACCTTCGACGCCCGCGCCAATGGCTATACCCGTGGCGAGGGCGCCGGCATCGTGGTGCTGAAGCCGCTATCGGCGGCGCTGGCCGATGGCGACCCGGTCTATGCGGTGATCCGGGCGACCGTGGTCAATCAGGATGGCCATACCAACGGTATGACCGTGCCGGGTGAGGACTCCCAGGCGCGGATGCTGGAGACGGCCTATGCCCGCGCCGGGGTCATACCCGGCCATATCCAGTATATGGAGGCCCATGGCACCGGCACGCCCGTGGGTGACCCGATCGAGGCCCGGGCGCTTGGCCGGGTGCTGGCCCAGGGCCGCCCCGCCGGCACCGCCTGCGTGGTCGGATCGGTGAAGACCAATATCGGCCATCTTGAGGCCGCCGCCGGTATCGCCGGCCTGATCAAGGCGACGCTGGCGCTGCATCACCGGCGGATACCGTCGAATCTGAACTTCCAGAGCCCCAATCCGGCGATCGATTTCGATGGCCTGATGCTGAAGGTGGCGACCGAGGACCAGCCCTGGCCCGAGAATGGTCATACCGCCCGCGCGGGCGTGAATTCATTCGGCTTCGGCGGCACCAATGCCCATGCGGTGCTGGAGGCGGCCCCGCCCGAGGCGGTGATGGCGGTGCGGTTCGACGATGCGGCAACACCCCTGCCCGACGCGGCCGAGGCGCGGCCGGTGCTGCTGCCGGTATCGGCCCGTGGCGCCGAGGCCCTGTCGGGTGCGGCAACCGCCCTGGCCGACGCCCTGGCGACGCCGGCCCTGGCCGCACGGCCGCTGACCGCGATCGCCGCCTGGGCCGGTGCCCGGCGCAGCCAACATGATCACCGTCTGGCGGTGATTGCCAGCGACCATGGCGAAGCGGCGGAGCGGCTGCGCGATGCCGCCGCCGGCACGGCTGGCCCCGGCATCATCGCCGGACGCGGCCGCGCCGCCAACCGGCCCGGCGACCCGGTATTCGTGTTCTCTGGCATGGGCCCGCAATGGTGGGCGATGGGCCGGCAATTGATCGCGGGCGAGCCGTTGTTCCGGGCCACGATCGAGGCATGCGATGCGCATCTGAAGGCCGCCGGCGCCCCCTGGTCGCTGATGGACGAGATGCTGCGCCCGGAAGCGCAGAGCCTGATGGCCGAGACCTATATCTCGCAACCGTCGAATTTCGCGCTGCAGGTGGGGCTGGCCCGGCTGTGGCGGCATTGGGGGATCAGGCCATCGGCGATCGTCGGTCATTCGACCGGTGAAGCCGCCGCCGCCCATATCGCCGGACAACTGGATCTGGCCACCGCCTGCACGGTGATCTATCACCGGTCGCGCGTGCAGCAGCGGGCCAGCGGCAAGGGCCGGATGCTGGCCGCGGCCCTGACCGAGGCCGAGGCGCTGGAGCGGATCGCCCCGGTCGCCGACCGGGTGTCGATCGCGGCCATGAACGGCCCCGGTATCCTGACCCTGGCCGGCGATGCCGAGCCGCTGGAGGCGATCGCGGCCGGGCTTGCCGAGGACGGCCGGTTCAACCGCTTCCTGACCGTGGCGGTGCCGTTCCACAGCCACCACATGGACCCGCTGCGCGAGGATCTGGAGGCATCGCTGGCGGCAATACGCCCGACGGCGGCGACCACCCCGCTCTATTCAACCGTCACCGGCGCACGTGCCGACGATCTGCCCTATGACGCCGCTTATTGGTGGCGCAATGTCCGCCAGCCGGTGCGCTTCGCCGACGCGATCCGCGCCCTGATCGCCGACGGCCATGACAGCTTCCTTGAGATCGGCCCGCATCCGGTGATTTCTTCGTCGATCGACGACACCGCCGGCGAGACCGGCACCAAGGTGCGCACCGCCCATTCACTGCGCCGCCAGACAGATGAACGCAGCGTGCTGCTGACCAATCTGGCCCAGTTGTACACGGCCGGCCATGACATCGACTGGCTGGCGGTCAATGGCCACGACCAGGCCGGCGCCGAGAGCGGCCGTCGGCCGGCGCCGGTGCCCCTGCCCGCCTATCCCTGGCAGCACAAGCGGTACTGGCAGGAAGCGGCGGAAAGCCTGGATGGTCGCGTGGGTGTGCCGCCGCATCCGTTCATCGGCCGCAAGCTGGCGAGCGGCCTGCCGCTGCGCGAGATCCGCGTCGATCTGGACCGCCTGCCCTTCCTGGCCGATCACGCGGTTGGCGGATCGGTGCTGTTCCCCGGCGCCGGCTTCATCGAAGCCGGCATCGCCGCCTGGACCGCCGAGACCGGCAGCCGGCCCGGTTCGGTCGAGGATATCCGCTTTCTGAAGGCCCTGATCCTGGGCGCCGACCGGGCGGTGAAGCTGCAGGTGGCGCTGGACCCCTCAACCGGCGGCGCGCGCATCCTGTCGCGGCCGCTGGGCGAAGACGATGCCCCGTGGGCGCTGCATGCCACCATGACCCTGAAGCCGCAGACCGCCGCCCATGGCCATGCCCAGGCGGTGGATCTGGCGGCGGCCGCCGCGCGCTGCGACCAGGGCGTTGCCGATCGCGGCTATGGTGCCTTCATGGCGCGCGGGCTTGCCTATGGCCCGGCCTTTCAGGGTATCGCGGCGCTGAACCGGGGCGCCGGCGAGGCGCTGGCCCGGATCGTGCTGCCCGATGCCGCGCGCGGCCAGGATGGCGCCGGCGACGCCACTGGTGGCTATACCTTGCATCCATCGGTGCTGGACGCCTGCTTCCAGGCGGTGCTGGGCGCCATTGAGGGCACGGCCGCCGCATCGGGCGCCTATCTGCCGGTGGCCGTGGAGCGGCTGCGGCTGCTGGCCCCGGTCGCCACAGATCCCGACATGGTCCTGAACGCCCATGCCCGGCTGCTGACGCTGAATTCGAAACAGCTTGATGCCGATATCCGCCTGACCGACGCCACCGGCCGGGTGCTGGTCGAGGTGCAGGGCTTCACCTGCATGGCGCTCGATCAGGCCGGCGCCGGCGGGCGCGGCGAGGCGGCACAGCTCGACCGCCGGCTGTTCGCCGAACACTGGGTGGAACAGGCCGCCGGCGTGGTGGCGACCGACCTGCCCGCCCCGGCCGATCTGGTGGGCGAGGTGACCCCGCTGCTGCCGCCGATGGTCGAGCGGCTGGGCCGTGCCGGATACTACGCCGATGCCCAGCCGCTGCTGGACCGGCTGACGGCGGCCTATGCCAATGCCGCTTTCGCCGAGTTGGGCGCCGAACTGGGCGCCGATCCCGCATCGCCGGACGTGGCCGCCGCTTTGGCGGACACCATCGACCCGCTCCATCACCGGCTGCTGGCCCGGCTGGCGGCCGTGGCCCGCACCGAAGGCGATGCCGCACGCGTGCCGCCCGAGAGTGTGCTGGCCCTGATCGAGCAGCGCCATCCCGAGCTTGAACCCGAACTGGTGCTGATCCGGCGCTGTGGGGCGGCGCTGGCCCGGGTGCTGACCGGGGCACAGGATCCACTGGACCTGATCTTCCCCGACGGCGCCCAGACCGATGCCGAGCGGGTCTATCGCGACAGCCGCAGCTTCGGCACCTATAACCTGATTCTGGAACAGGCCGTGCGGGCGCTGGTCGACCGGCTGCCCGCCGACCGGGCGATCCGCGTGCTGGAGATCGGCGCCGGCACCGGCGCCACCGCCGCCCATCTTCTGCCGGCCCTGCCGTCGGCGCGCACCGATTATGTCTTCACCGACATCTCGACCGCCTTCACCGCCAAGGCCGAGCAGAAATTCCGCGACCACGGCTTCGTCCGCTATCGGCTGCTCGACATCGAGAAGGATCCGGTGGCGCAGGGCTTCGCGCCGGCCAGCTTCGATCTGGTGATCGCCACCGACAGCCTGCATGCCACCCGCGCCATCGACCGCACCCTTGGCCACGCGACCGGCCTGCTGCGCCCCGGCGGCCTGATGGCGCTGGTGGAACTGACCGCACCGCCGCCCTGGTTCGATCTGGTGTTCGGCATGCTGAAGGGCTGGTGGGCGTTCGACGATGCCGAGGCCCGCCCGGCTCATGCCTGCATGGCGCTGCCGGCCTGGGAAGCGGCCCTTGCCCGCGCCGGATGCGACACGGTGGCGGCGCTCAGCGACCGCGCCGATGGCGGCCCCACGGTGCACAGCGTGATCCTGGCCCGCCGGTCGACCACCGCGCAGGCGCTGCCAGTCGGCACCGACCCGATCGGCGCCGAGGACGATGGCGGCGACGCGCTCGACAGCCTGCTGGGGCTGAGCACCATGACCCGGGCGAAACCCGGCTGGCTGGTGCTGGGCGACGGGCGCGGCGTCGGCGCGGCGCTGGCCCGGTCGCTTGAGGAACGCGGCCATCCGGTGCTGCTGGCCGGTGGAGAGGACGCCCGTCGGATTCCGTCGCTGATCGACCGGGCGATGGCGGCGCTGCCCGAGATCGGCGGCATCGTTCATCTGTGGTCGCTGGATGCCGGGCCGACCGAGGCCGCCGATATGGTGGCGGTGGAGGCCGCCGGCGCCGGCGCCCTGCTCGACCTCGTCAAATCGGTCACCGATCCCAGCTTCGGCAACCCGCCGCGCCTGGTGGTGGTAACGGCCGGCGCCAGACGCGCCACCCCGGCCGATCCGGCGCCGGAGGCCGCACAGGCCCCGGCCTGGGGCTTCGCGCGGGTGCTGACCAACGAGCATCCGGAACTGGGCACGGTGATGGTCGACCTGTCGGCGGGAACCGATGGCGGGAGCGGACCGGAGGTCGAGGCCCTGGCCGCGATCTGCGCCGAGGGTGCCGGGGCTGAAACCGAGATCGCCCTGCGCGGCGATCGCAGCCTTGTCGCCCGCATCCGCCCCGAGACCGTCGACAGCCTGCGCCGCCGGGCGCTGGACCCGCGCCCCGTGCAGGCCGACACCGCCTTCCGGCTGAACGCGCTGAAGTTGGGCGCGCTCGACAATCTGATGCTGACCCAGATCACGGTGCCCGAGCCCGGGCCCGACGAGGTCGAGATCGAGGTCGCCTTCACCGGCCTGAATTTCCGCGACGTCATGAAGGTGATGGGCATCTATCCCACCGAGGGCGACGAGCCGCTGGTTCTGGGCGATGAGATCGCGGGCCATGTGGTCCGCACCGGCCCCGGCATCACCGATCTGGCCCCCGGCGACCGGGTGATCGCGATCGCGCCGGGCTTCGCCAGCCGCACCGTGGTCAAGCGCGGTTTCGTGGCCAGGCTGCCCGACGGCGTGGCCCTGGATGGCGGCGCCACCATTCCGATCACCTTCGTGACGGTGTGGTATGCGCTGCATCATCTGGCCCGCGCCGAGGCGGGGGAACGCATCCTGATCCATGCCGCCGCCGGCGGTGTGGGGTTGACCGCCATTCAGGTGGCGAAGCGCGCGGGGCTGGAAATTCATGCCACCGCCGGGTCGCCCGAGAAGCGCGATTTCATCCGCGGCCTGGGTGTCACCCATATCTATGACAGCCGCAGCCTGGATTTCGCCGACCAGATCATGGAGGCCACCGGCGGCGAAGGCGTCGACATGGTGCTGAACTCGCTGGCCGGCGAGGCGATCCCCAAATCGCTGGGGGTTCTGCGCGCCTATGGCCGGTTCCTGGAAATCGGCAAGACCGACATCTATGGCAACAGCCGCATCGGGCTTCGGCCGTTCCGCAACAACCTGTCCTATTTCGCCATCGACCTGGACCGGGTGTTCCGGGAGCGCCCGAAACTGGCCGCCCGGCTGATGACCGAGGTGGCGGCGGCCTTCGCGCAAGGCACAGATGGCGGGCCGGCGCTGGAGCCGTTGCCGCGCCGGGTCTGGCCGGTCTCACGCGCCGAACAGGCCTTCCGGCACATGGCGCAGGCCCGGCATATCGGCAAGATCGTGCTGGAGATGGCGGATGCGGAGGCCCGCATCGCGCGGCCGCTGCCCCGGCCGCTGCCGCTGAAGGCCGATGGCACCTATCTGCTGACCGGCGGGTTGGGTGGCTTCGGTCTGGCGGTCGCCGAATGGCTGGTGGCGCGCGGCGCCGGCACTGTGGTGCTGGCCGGCCGGTCGGGTGCCGCGACGCCCGAGGCGCAGGCCGGGGTGGACCGGCTCCGCTCGGGTGGCGCGCGGGTGCGGGTTGAGCGCTGCGACATCACCGACCGCGCCGCCGTCGATGCCATGCTGGGCCGGATCAGGGCCGAGTTGCCACCGCTGCGGGGCGTGCTGCACGCCGCCATGGTGCTGGACGACGACCATGTGCTGACCCTGGATCGTGACCGGCTGGCGCGGGTGACCGCGCCAAAGGTCAAGGGCGCCCTGAACCTGCATCTGGCGACCCGCGACGACCCGATCGAGCTGTTCATGATGTTCAGCTCGTTCGCAGCCATGGTCGGCAATCCGGGTCAGGCCAATTACGTCGCCGCCAACCAGTATCTGGTCGCGCTGGCCGAGCGCCGCCGCGTGCAGGGTCTGCCGGCGCTGGTGGTGGATTGGGGCGCGATCGGCGGGGTCGGCTATGTGGCGGCCCATGACGAGATCGCCCGGCATTTCGAACGCCATGGCCTGACCCCGGTTCAGGCACCGGATGCGCTGGCGGCCATTGAGACGCTGCTTGGCGCTGGCGCCGTCGCCACCGGCGTGATCGACATCGATTGGGCGAAATGGGCGCGTTACCTGCCCGAGATCGCCCGCAACCCGCGCTATGGCGACCTGCCGATGACCGAGGGTGCCGGCGCTGGCCAGGGTGGTGGCGACAGCGGCGAGCAGATTCTGGCACAGATCCTGGACGCTGCCGGTGAAGACCGACCGGCACTGCTGCAGGCGGCGCTGGCCGACCGTCTGGCCACCGTGCTTGGCACCAGCGCCGATGCGCTGGACACCGGTCAGCCACTGGCCGATCTGGGCCTGGACAGCCTGATGGCGGTGGAGTTGAGCTGCCTGATCGAGGATGACCTGGGCGTGAAGACCCCCGCGATCGAATTGACCCAGAGCCCGTCTCTCTCCAAGCTAACGGAACGGTTGCTGACTGCGATCGCACCCTGAACCAGAAGCTTCACGAACAGCCGGAGAGAGACGCCCATGTTCGAGCCCCGCAATCCCGCCTATGCCGACGCCGCCCGCGCGATCTTCGGCAATGCCGGCTTCATCACCGATATCGGCATCGAGCCGCAGGCCGTGGAGCCGGGCCTGGTGCTGTCGCGGGTGCTGATCCAGCCCCGCCACATGCAGCATGACGGCGTGATCCATGCGGGAGTGCAGATGACCATGGCCGATCACACCGCGGGGGCGGCCGCCTTCACGGTGATCGGCGCCGACGAATTCGTGCTGACCACCAGCTTCACCACCAATCTGCTGAAGGCGGCGCTGGGCACGGAACTACGCTGCCGATCGACCGTGCTTCAGGCCGGGCGCCGGCTGGTGGTGTGCGAGTCGGAAGTGTTCGCCGTCCGCGACGACGTGGAAACCCGCGTGTCGAAGGCGGTGGTATCGCTGGCGGTGCTGCAACGGCGCTGAGCGCCGAGGCCGCCCGCTCCACAAGGCTGCCGCGTGCCCCCCGGCCCGCGGCCAAGGGGAGAGACCACATCCATGACTGATACCGCACTGTTCAATGACGTGCTGGTCCGCATCGGCGAGTATCTGGAAACCGATGTCAGCGACCTGACCCCGGAGTCCAAGCTCTCGACCTCGATCGAGGGGCTGAATTCGCTGAAGATGTTCGAGATGATCCTGTATCTGGAGGATTGCTTCGGCGTCGAGTTCGACGAGGCGGTGATGGACAAGGTGGAAACCCTGGGCGGCCTGGTCGATCATATCCAGGAGCGGCAGGCGGCCGCGGCCTGAGCGGAGGCCCCGGTCGATGACGCCCAACTCGGCCATCACCGATGCCGCGGCGATCGTCAGCGGCATCGGCATCGTCACCGGCCATGGCATCGGCAGCACAGCGCTTGATGACGCGCTTGCAGCCGGCCGGTCGGCCGCGGGCCCGGTGACCCGGTTCGATGCCGGCCGCTTCGCCTGCCGGGTGGCGGTCGAGGTGCCCGAGCCGGCGCTGCGCTTCGCCCGTGGCCCCCTGTCGCATGAACTGGCCCGGATGAGCCTGTTCGTGCGACTGGCGGTCCATGCCGGGTTGCAGGCGCTCGACCAGGATCCGGCAACCACGGAAACACCCCGCCTGCCGCCGGGGCGCGGCATGATCGTGGCTGGTGTGGCCATGGGCGGCCTGCCGCATATCGAAGCCGGCGTGATGCGCCAGGAACGCGCAGGCCCACGCAAGACCACCCCCTTCCTGATCCCGTCGCTGATCCCCAACATGGCCGCCAGCATGCTGGCGCTGCGGCTGGGTTTCGAGGGGCCGCAGGCAACCATGGCCGGTGCCTGTGCCAGCGGCACCCAGGCGATCGGGTATGCGCTGGCCGAACTGCGCGCCGGCCGCATCGACTGGGCACTGGCCGGCGGCAGCGAGGCCGTGACCACGCCGATCACCTGGTCGGGGTTCGAGGCCATGCATGCCCTGGCACGCGGCGATGGCGACGCGGCCCCACCCGTCGCCCGCCCCTTCGACGCCCGCCGCGACGGCATGATCTGTGGCGAGGGGGCGGCGATGCTGCTGCTGGAACGCCCTGCCGCCGCCGCCCGCCGCGACGCGCCGGTTCTGGGCCGGATCATCGGCTATGCCACCAATTCAGGCGCCCCCGACCTGACCGCTATTCCCGACCGCCAGGGTCTGGCCTGCATGCGGGCGGCACTCGACGATGCCGGCATCCGGCCGGGCGAGCTTGGCGCGGTGATCGCCCAGGCGTCGGGCATGATCACCGGCGACGCGATCGAGGCCCAGGCCATCGCCCGGCTCTGCGACGGCCCGACCCCGCCGGTCACCTCGATCAAGGGCTCGACCGGCTATCTGTTCGCGGCCAACGGCCCGGTCAGCACCGTGGCGGCACTGGGCGCGCTGGCCCGGGGGCAGTTGCCGCCGGTCACCGGGCTGGATCAGCCATCCGACGACACCGCGATGATCGATGCCGTGCGCCAGCGGCCACGCGCCATCGACCGTGACGCGCCGATCCTGGTCAACAGCTTCGGCTTCGGTGGTATCAATGCCTCGCTGGTGGTCGCGGGGTAGCCGCCCGCCAGCACGACAGGCCACCATGATTGACAGGTCACCATGATTGATGGATGGCCATCGAGCCGCTATACAGATGAAAGTTAGCCTGGTCGCGGTTCGTCGGCCGACTTCATCGTAGAAGGACGCCGCAATGCGGAATCAAGAGATGCGCTCGGGTGAACGGCTGAATGCGGGTGGCGCGGAACCCGTCTGGCGCAAGCCGGTGCTGGGGGTGCTGTCTGCCGACAAAACCGCGTTTGGCTCCGCCGTCGACACAGATGGCTACGAACCGGACTCCTGAACGGCTGTGCGAGCCGGCGCCCGTCTGGGGGCCTGCCTCGGTCGGACACGAGCGATGACGATGGCCGGCCGTGCGACAGCTTGTCGCCGGCAGGCTATCGTTTATTCAGCCGCCTGACCCGCCGCCCCACGGACACGAAGCACCTCGGCGAGCAGTGGCGCCAGCGCCTCGGTGCCGGCATCGGTGTCATGACCATAGACATGACCGAAAAGGTCACGCCGCCCTGTACCGTCGAAGGCCTGGGAGGCGCCGAGCAGCAGGACATGCCGTGTCGCCTGTTCCGGCCTGTCCGCATGCGTATGCAGCCGCTCGCCGCCGGCACTAATGGTTAAGCCCTGCGCAGAATGACCACAGCGGTGATCGCGGCGATGACGGCCACAACGCCGAAGGCGGCGGCGAACCCGGCCGCTTCCAGCACCACGGCGAACAGCGCCGGCCCCGCCACCGCGCCGCTATAGGCGACGGCGGTGGAGGCGCCGGCGATGTCCGATGCCCGTTCACGCGGCGCCGCCTGGGCCAGCGCCGCCAGCACCACGCCGTTCCAGCCAAGCGACGCGGCGCCATAGAGGACGACGGCGGCGGTGATGGCCGCCATCGACCAGCCCGGTTCCATCATCGCCATCGATGCGGCGGCGATCGCGATGACCAGCCCGATCACCCCCACCATCATCAGTCGTGATGGCATCAGCCGCGACGGCGCCAGGTCGGATGCGGTGCCAAGCACCAGCCGCGCGCCGATGCCCACAGTCTGGGCCAGGGCGAGCAGGCCGCCGGCCTCGATCGCGCCCATCCCCATATGGCCGATCAGGAAGACCACCAGAAAGGCCGCAAGGCAGTTCTGGGCGCCAAGGAACACGATCGAGGCCAGCGACAACGGCCCGATCGTGCGGTCGGTGAGGACATGAACCAGATTGGCGACAAGTGACCGCCCCAGCCGCCGACCGGAGGGGGGCGGGCGGCGGATGGGACGGTCGAGGTGCCGCCCCGCCTGAAGGGCAAGGGCGGCGGCCAGGGCGACGGCGGCGATACCGGCCAGCGATGGATGCCAGCCATAGGCTTGACTGGTCCGGGGAAGGATGAGACCGGCCAGTGCGATGCCGCCCGGGACTCCGGTGCGGTTGATCGAGAAGGCGAGCCCGAAGCGGCGGACGGGAATGGTGAAGGTCAGCAGCAGCGAGCCCGCCGGCGTCACCGGCCCATAGGCCAGTCCGACCAGAACCGCGCCGCCGATCAGTGCCGGCGCCGTTCCGATCTGGCAGACCAGCATGCCGGCGGTACAGGCAAGCAATGCCAGTTGCAGGGTGCGCACCGGCCCCAGCCGGGGGATCAGATGCGACAGGCACAGCGACGTCGCCGCCGCCGTGGCATAGACCACGGCGGTGAAGATGCCGATCAGCACCGCGGCATCGGCACCGGCGATGGTCGGCATCAGCACCGGAACAGACGCCGCCGACAGCGACAGCACGGTATGCGCGATCAGGGTCACCAGCAGCGGCGGCAGCATCGCGCCCACGTTTCAACTCCCCAGATATTGAGCGATCAGCCGGCGCATCTCGGCCAGGATGACATCATGGCCGCGCACCAGCCGGTCGGTCGGGCCGCCGACGCCGATCGCCATCGGCTTATAGCCGGCCGGGGTCGGCATCGGCAGGGCGATGACGCTGGCGCCGCTGGATATCAGGTTGTGCGAGAAGGAATGCCCCTCGCCGCGGATGGCGCGGATCGCCCGCATCGTCCCGGCCATGTCGAAGCGATGGTCGGTCTCGGCCGCCTCAGCATTGATCCGGCGCACGATCCGCTCGATCTCGTCATCGGGCTTCAGCGACAGCAGCACCCGGCCGATATTGGTGGCCGGCAGCGGCCGCCGGGTGCCTGGCCGCAAGGCATAGCGCAGATCCTGTTCCGACTGCACGACATGGATATATTCCGAGAACACCCCGCTCTCGACGCCCAGGATGACCATGTCCCGTGTGGCCCGCGCCATCGCGACCATCATCTCGTCGACGCTGCCCTCACGGGCGAATTCGTCGTTGAGCCAGGCGCCGAGCAGGGTGACGCGCAGGGTGGGCCTGAACGCCTTGGCTTCGGCATCGAAGCTGACATAGCCCATGGCGGTCAGGGTTTTCAGCAGCATCGAGGTGCTGGATTGCGGGATGCCCAGCGCCTGGGCGATTTCGGACACCCGCATCGCCCGGCGGTGCTCGGCGAAGATCTGAAGCAGGCCCAGAACCCGCCCCGCCGATTTGACCACCCCCTCGCCCTCGGCCATGGATGGATGCCCCCCTTCTGTTTCACCCGGCGTGATCAGGGCGGGATGGCGATGGCCGCCGCCCCGCCACGCCGCCATCACATCCCGATCAGCGCCGCCTTATCGACGACGTTCTGAAGGATGCGGATCGAGGCGACATCGACCATCACCCCGTCGACCTGCACGGCACCCTCGCCGCGCGCCTGGGCCTCGGCATAGGCGGCGGCGAGCTTGCGGGCACGGGCCACCTGTTCGGCCGAGGGCGAGAACACCTCAAGCGCCGGCTCGATCTGGGCCGGATGGATCGCCCATTTGCCGACGCAACCCAGGGTCATCGCCCGGCGGCATTCCTCGCGATAGGCATCGGGGTCGCGGAAATCGGCGAAGGGACCGTCGACCGCGTCGAGACCATTGGCGCGCGCGGCGATCGCCAGCCGATAGCGCGGATAATGCCAGATATCGCCCGGATAGCCGGCCGGCCCGAAGCCGCCGCCGAGATCGATGCCCTGCGAGGCCGAATAATCTCCCATGCCGAAGATCAGGCATTCCAGCCGCGGCGAGGCAGCGGCGATGGCATCGATGTTCATCATGCCTTCCACCTCCTCGATCAGCACCTCGACGCCGATCCGGCGGTCGAGGCCGAGCTTGCGCTCGATCTGGCCGAGCAGGATGTCGATCCACATCACGTCATGGGCGGTCTTCACCTTCGGCACCATGATGGTGTCGAGATGCGCGCCGGCACCCTCGACCACCGTGATCACGTCCTCATACGCATACTGGGTGCCGAGGTCGTTGATGCGCACGCAGCGCGTCTTGCGGCCCCAGTCGTGATCGCGCAGCGCCGCGACGATTTTGGATCGCGCCGCCACCTTGGCGTTCGGCGCGACCGCGTCCTCAAGATCGAGGAAGACATGATCAGCGGCCGAGGCCGCGGCCTTGGCCATCATCTTTTCGCTGCTGCCGGGCACGCTCAACTGGCTGCGGCGCAGGCGGCGCGGGCGGGAGATCGGGGTATTGGTCATGATGTCTGGTCCTGGTTCGATGGCCCGGCCGAATGGCCCGGCCCGATGATCCGGTTCACGAGATCGTCAGCCGGCGGCATCGATGCCGAATTCGGCGCGGATCGCATCGGCGTGCTCGTCGAGCAGCGGCGCGCGGTGCCGTACCCGGCCCTGGGTGCGGGTCATGCGCACCGGCACGCCGGCAATGATGGCGGCTTGTGTCGAGCCCGGATGCTCGACCGGCTGGAGCATCTCGCGCACCGCCACATGGGGGTCGGCAAAGATGTCGGCGGCGTCGTTCACCGGTCCGAAGGGCACCTGACCGCCCAGCGCCGCGCTGACGTCGGCCTTGGTCAGGGTTTCTGTCCAGGCGGTGACGGCCGCGATCACATCGGCCTTGTGCGCGACACGGTCGTTGTTCAGGGCATAGCGCGGATCCTGCCCCAGTTCCGGCCGGCCCATCGCCACACAGAGGTCGCGCCAGAACCGGTCCTGCGGGCAGGCGATCGCCACCCAGCCGTCGGCCGCCCGAAACAGACCGAAGGGGCAGAGCAGCGGATGGCCATTGCCTTCCGGATGCGGCACCACGCCGGTATAGGAATGCTGAAAGGCGATCCGTTCGCACAGCGCCAGGATGCTGTCATACATGGCGATGTCGACGAACTGCCCCTCGCCGGTGCGGTCGGCATGACGGACGGCGGCCAGGATGCCGAAGGCCAGCATGGTCGCCGGCACCGTGTCGCCGATGCCGGGCCCCACCTTCAGCGGCTGGTCCGGGGTCGGGCCGGTGATGCCCATCACCCCGCCCATCGCCTGGGCCACCACGTCATAGGCCGGCCAGTCGACATAGGGGCTGGCACCGGTGCGCGGATCGCCGAAACCGCGCAGGCAGGCATAGACCAGTCGCGGGTTGATGGCGCGCAGGTGTTCGTAGCCAAGCCCCAGCCGGTCCATCACCCCGGCGCGGAAATTCTCGACCACAACATCGGCGCCGGCCACCAGCCGTTCGAACACCGCCCGCCCCTCGGCGCTTTTCAGGTCGAGCGCAATGCTGCGCTTGTTGCGGTTGACGCTTTGGAAATAGCCACCGAAGATGTGCCGCTCGTCATCCGCCATGTAGGGGCCGAACCGTCGGGTGTTATCGCCCCCGGGCGGCTCGACCTTGATCACGTCGGCGCCCTGATCGGCCAGCAGCATGGTGCAGAACGGACCCGCCAGCATCACCGTCAGGTCGATCACCTTCAGCCCGGCCAAGGCGCCCGGGGGCGGGTTCATTTCGCCCCCCAATGGCTGCGGCGCTTGACCAGCACCCGACGCTCGCCCTGAAAGACCAGCTTGTCATCCTGATTGACGCCCCAATGGCGGAAGGTCACCACACCCGCATCCTCGCGCTCGCCATCCACCGCCGACAGCACCTCGCTATAGGCGTAGAGCGTGTCGCCATGGACGACCGGGTGGCGCAGCCGGATCTTGTCCATGCCAAGCTCGGCCAGGGCATTGGCGGCGGTGTCCTGGGCGGCGAGGCCGACGACCATCGAGATGTTGATGCCGCCGAAGACGACACGCTGGCCGAAGATCTCGTTGCCCTTCATCAGATGTTCGTTGAAATGGCCTTCAGCGGTGTTCATCACCATGTTGGTGATCATCACGTTGTCCATCTCGGTGACGGTCTTGCCGCGGGCATGGCGATAGACATCGCCGGGGGTGAAGTCCTCGAAATATTTCGATGACGCGGTGAGCGTGCTCAACATGTCCGCCTCCTCAGCGTCCGAGCAGATGGTCGGAAATGATGCGCTGCTGGATCTCGGAGGTGCCCTCGAAGATCTTGGTCAGGCGCGCGTCGCGCCAGTGGCGCTCCATGGCATGCAGCTTGGTGTAGCCGGCGCCGCCCAGGATCTGCAGGCCCTGGCTGGTCACCCGCTCGGCCATTTCCGAGGCGAAATACTTGACCATCGCCGCCTCCTTGTCGCAGCGCCGGCCGCTGTCGATCTCGGTGCAGACGAAATACATCAGTTGCCGGGCAGCCTCGATCTCGGTCGCCATAGTGGCGAGCTTGAAGCGGATCGACTGGAAATCGGCGATCGGCCGGCCGAACTGGATGCGCTCCTGCGCATAGGCGGTCGCATCCTCCAGCGCCGCGCGGGCAAGGCCGATGGCGCGGGCGGCGGTATGGGCGCGGGCCTTCTCCAGCCCGTGGGTGACGGCATAGAAGGCGCGCCCCTCTTCACCCACCATGGCCGATGCCGGCACCCGGCAGTCGTCGAAGGCCAGTTCCCAGGTCTTCCAGCCGAAATAGCCGATCTTGGGGATCGGGCTGCCCTGGCAGCCGGGCGGCAACTCGCCGCGCGGCTTGTCGACGATGAAGATCGACAGGCCCTTGTGGCGCGCCTTGGGGTCGGTCGTGGTGCCGGTGCGGGCGATGACGATGATGTAATCGGCGCCATCGGCGAAGGTGCACCAGTATTTATTGCCGGTGATCAGCCAGTCATCGCCATCCCGCCGCGCCCGGCAGGTGATGTTGGCGACGTCCGAGCCGGCATTCGGCTCCGACATCGAGAACGCGCCAAGATACTGCCCCGAGGCGACGCGCGGCATGATCTCCGCCCGCTGCGCCTCGCTCATGGCATCGAAGCCGATCATGCCATTGCCACGGGCGATGATGCTGGCGACGCTCATCCAGGCGCGCGCCAGTTCCTCGGCGACCAGACAATATTCGAAGCAGCCGAGGCCCAGCCCGCCATATGTCTCGTCGATGGTGATGCCGAAATAGCCCATCTCGGCCATCTTGTCGCGCAGCGCCATCGGGATGTCGCCCTGTTCGGGATCGAGCCGGTTGGCCACCGGCAGCACCTCGCGCATCGCGAAGTCGCGGGCCGATTGCTGAATCATCCGGCGGTCCTCGGTCATGTAGCCCGAGCTTTCAGGATGCGTGGTCACTGCCGGTACCTCACGAGATTGGACCGCTGGAAGGTGACGACGGTCTCGCCCTCAGGCGTGAAGCCCTCGGTCGCCCAGGTCACGATGCCGTAATCCTTGAATTTGTCGGATGTCCGCCGGTCGAGCACCCGGCTGCGGGCAAGCAGGGTTTCCCCAACCTGGACGGGTCGCAGATAGGTGAGCTGGTCGACCCCCAGGAACGGCCCGCCACCCTCGCTCAGATCCTCGACCGACAGGCCGAAGACGATGTTGAACACCAGCAGCGGATTGGCGACCAAACCGTCATGGCCATGGCCACGGGCATGGGCCACGTTGAAGTAGAGCGGGTTGTAATGCAGGGTCAGCGTGGTGAAGGCGATGTTGTCGCCCTCGGTCAGCGTGCGGCCCAGATGATGCTCGAAGACCCGGCCGGGCTCGAAATCCTCATAGCGGTTGCCACGGGCCAGCAATTGCGCCCGGGTCCGGAAATCGTCGGTCATGTCCGGTGAACCTCCTTGGGGTGGATCAATTGGCCATAGGCGGCGGGGCGGCGGCGCAAAGTCGGGCAAGGTCGGCAAGATCCGAACCCGCATCCAGCCCGCGCACCCGCTCCAGCACCGCCTGTGCGCCGGCGGCGCCGAGCACCGGCCCGGCAAGGCCGAGAAATTTCGCGGACAGCCGCTGCCATTGGCGGTCCAGGTCCGGTGCCGGAACACCGACATCGAACGCGGCCCGCCGGACGGTGCCGTCGGCCAGCGTGATCTCGACCTCGGACAGCGTGGCGCTGGATGCCTCGCGCGGTTCGACCGTGACCATGTCGCGCAGCGCCACGAGATCGGGCCGCGCGGCGGTCGCATCCGAATAGAGCGCGTCCCGCGATGTATCCTCGCCGGCCAGCGCCAGCGCTGTGGTCATGCGCAGCGAGAACTTGATCTCAAGACCGGTCCGGGGTTCCGGGATATTGCAGACCCTGAGATGCCCGGGATCGACCCGCACCACCACCCGCCGCACCGATTGTGGATCCAGCGGCGCCGCATCGGTCAGCGACCGCACCGCCTCGATCGACGAATGGGTCAGGTAGCAGGCGGCGTGATATTTGAAGAGCGTCGCGCGGATATGGCCGCCATCCACGCCCCCGACCATCGGCGCCGGCGCGAAGGCGCCTTCAGGGTCGGCGCAGTCGGATTGGGTATCGGTGAAGCCCTGGGCCACCCCAAGGATATCGGGATGGGCGGTGAAACCACGGGCGGCGAGCCTGGCGGCAAACAGCCCGTTCATGGCGGCGCGCCCGGCATGCAACGGCTTGCTCATGGTGCCGAACACGGCCTTCAGACCAGCGGCCTGGGTGCCGGCGATGCCGAAGGCCTGGGCGATACGCGCCTCGTCGAGCTTGAGCAGCACGGCAGATGCCGCCATCGCCCCGAAGGTGCCGACGGTGCCGGTGGCATGCCAGCCGCGCCGGTAATGCGACGGCCCGACATAGCGCCCCAAACGGCAGGCGATGTCGTAGCCGGCGATCACCGCCCGCAGAAACGCCGCGCCGTCATGCCCGCCGGCAATGGCGAGCCCCCAGGCGGCGGGGATCACCGCCACCCCCGGATGGCCTTGCATGGCCAGATGCACATCGTCGTAATCCAGCGCATGCGACATGGCGCCGGTGATCAGAACCGCCTGTGACAGGGGCAGCCGTTCCGGCCGGCCGATCAGCGGCAACACGCCCCCGGCGCCGTCGTCCAGCGCCTCGTCGACCAGAATGTCGACCAGCGGTTCATGGCGCCCGGCAAGGGACACGCCGATCCAGTCGAGCAGGCAGTGACGGGCGGCGACCAGCGCCTCCTCCGGCAGCGGCTCGCGCCCAAGCCGGGCCAGCGCCGCTGCGAAACCGCCCGTGACGCCCGCGGATGTCGCGTCGATATCAGTCATGATGCAGATGTCTCCTCCGGGACGGGTCAGTTGCCGTAGACGAGGTTCGGCAGCCAGAGCGAGAGTTCAGGGATGTAGGTGATCAGCGCCAGATAGACCGCGAACAGGCCGATGAATGGCCAGACACCGCGGATCACCTCGCTGACCGGTACCTTCGAGATACTGGACAGCACATAGAGGTTGAGCCCGACCGGCGGGGTCAGCAGCGCGATCTCCATGTTGACCACGATCACGATCGCGAAATGGATCGGGTCGATCCCGAGCGCCGTCACCACCGGCAGCAGGATCGGCACCGCGATCAGGATGATCGAGGCAACTTCCAGGAACATGCCGAGGATCAGCAGCAGCAGGTTGATCGCCAGCAGGAACTGCCAGGGTTCAAGCTCGTTCGCGGTCACGAAATCGACCACCGCCGCAGGCACGCCGCTTTCGGTGACCCAGTGGCCGAAGGCGAGCGCCATGGCGATGATCACCATGATGCTGGCCGCTGAGCGCACCGCGTGGCCCATCACACCCGGCGCCTGACGCAGACCGAAGCCGCGATAGACCAGCATGCCGACCAGCATCGCGACCAGTGCCGCCAGCACCGCGGCTTCGGTGACGGTGACGAAACCGCCATAGATGCCGACCGCGACGATCACCGGCACCGAGAATGCCGGCAGGGCGCGCAGATTGACCTGGATGAACGCGGCCCGGCTCATCGGCGGCTCGGGCGGATAGCCCTTGCGGCGTGCGGTCCAGATCACGAAGGCGATCAGCAGCAGCGCCTGAAGCACCCCCGGCACCACACCGGCCAGGAACAGGCGCGGCACCGATTGCTCGGCGATGATCGCGAACAGGATCAGCGGCAGGCTGGGCGGAATGAGAATGCCGAGCGTGCCACCGGTGCCGATCAGGGCTGTGGAGAACGAGGCCGGATAGCCGCGCGCCACCATCGCCGGCACCAGAATGGTGCCCATGGCCAGCGCGGTCGCGACGCTGGATCCGGCGATGGCCGCGAAGATCGTGCAGCCGGCCACCGCCACCACACCCAGCCCGCCGGGCAGCCGCCCCATCCAGGCGGCCGAGACGTCGATCAGCGCATTCGCGATACCGCCGCGCTGCATGAACACCGCCGCCATGCCGAAGAAGGGCAGCGCCATCAGCAGTTCGGAGTTGAGTTCGTCCAGCACCTTCTGTGCCAGCAGCAGCAGCGAACTGCCATCGGCGGCCAGCAGGACGGCGGCGGTGAGGCCCAGCACCACGAAGATCGGCATGCCGGCGGCCAGGAAGACGAAGAAGAGACCGAAAAGCGCCTGGCTCACAGGTGACCTCCCCCATCGAGCACGTCCTGCCCGCCGATGCGGCCCGAGACGAGGCCGGCCAGCCGGGCCAGATAGCGCAGCGCCATCAGCCCGCCCGCCACCGGCAGGGCCAGGTAATAGACCCACATCGGGAACTGAAGCTCGCTGATGCTGGTCTCACCGATATCCCAGGCGTCGAACACGATCCGGCCGCCGAACCAGACCAGCAGACCGCAGAGCGCGAGTGCCGCCAGGGTGTTGACCATTTCCACCCGCCGCTGCAATCGCTGCGGCAGCATGCGCAACACCAGGTCGGCGCGGACATGGGCATTGCCCGCCACCAGGCCACTGAAGCTGAGGCACGACGCCCAGATGATCAGGTAGATCACCACCTCGTCGATCCAGTGGGTCGAGGCCGGCGGATAGAGGTAACGACTGAGCAGCTGATAGGTCGCAAGCAGCATCGCGACGGTCGCGACGACACCCACAAGCTCGTGTTCAACGAGCGTCAGGACGCGGTTCAACGGCGTCTCCACCTGTGACGGGAGCCTGTCTTCTGCGGGCCTAGCTGTCTTCTGCGGACCCAGGCGGGCATGCGCTTGTGGGGACCGGCATCAATCGGGTGGAAGCGCCGCTTTCACGATCTCGACGAAATCGGCCGGGATACCGATGGCCTTGGCGGTCTCGTCCTGGCGCTCCATCATCCGCTGGCGCACGGCCGTGCGCTGCTCCGGCGTCGGCGTCACGAACACGACGCCCTGGCGCTTTGCCTCCTCGCCCGCATCCTGCTGGGCTGCCAGGGCCGCCACGCGCTCTTCGGTCGCGACCTCGTCCCACAGCGCGGTCATCAACTGCTGCTGATCGGGTGTGAGCTTTTTCCAGAAATCGCCCGCGACCATCGGGATGTACTGACCGAAGATCTGATAGTCCTCGAACACGTATTTGAGGCCGCTTTCCCAGAGCTTCGCGCTTTTGACGCTTTCATTGGTGGTGATCAGCCCATCGAAATTGCCCCGTGACATCGCCAGCGGCACGTCGGGCCAAGGCACCAGAACCGGCGTCGCCCCCAGATATTCAAGACGCGCCGACAGACCGGCGCCACCGGGGAAGCGCACCTTGGCGCCCTTCATGTCGTCATAGGTCTCGACCTTGCGGCTGGCGAAATAGGTGTGGCTGGCGCCCAGGTCGAACCACTTGCCAAGCACCTTGACGTCGAGCTTCTCTTCAAGCGCCGCGCCGATGATCCGGCCGGGCTCGCCATCAGACACGGCATAATACTCGTCTGGACCATGGCCATAGAGCATCGGCAGGTTCCATGCATCCAGCCGGCGTTCGAAGCCCCCCAGAACCCAGCTGCCGGGCACGGCCATCTCGACGCTGCCCTGACGCAGCGCCTTGGCGACGTTCACGTCCTTGAACAACTGACCGCTGTGATAGACGGTGGCATCGAGCACGCCATCGGACCGGGCCTTCAGCCGCTCGGCAAATTCTTCGACCCAGACCGTCCGGACATGAGTGGGTGAGGTGTCGACCGAAATCCGGAAGGTGACGGTCTCTGCCGCTCCGGCGATCCCGACCGACAGCGTCAGAGCCAGCACGGTCCCGAGACCGGCACTCCCCCAGCGTAAGATACTCATTGTTTCCTCCTGGCAAGACCGCGCCGTGAACCGGCGTCTGCGTCGATCAGATGAACCGCATGCCAAGGCATGACTTTCCCTTGCCCGACCGTTGGCGCGACCGGAGATAGCCATCAGAATTTTCAAGGGCATGCGTGGCGGTGCCGACCGGTGTCGGCACCTCTGTGGTCGGGATCAACTGTAGGAGAGACCGCATGCGGCCGTCCAGATCATCAACGCATATGTGAATGCAGTATCAGATATGTGATGCGATAGCCGGATGACCGTCGTGCCCCCGCATGGCAGCCATGCGGCCGGGCCGCAATCTCCGGCTCGACAGAACGCACCGCATCATGAGGATGATCACCGCGTCACCGAATGCCCGCGGCAGACGCTGCAAGGTCCGCGGCAGACTGGACCGTTCACGACAGGGGGAGCGAGACGGCCATGGCGATATCGACGCAGACCGCAGACGATGACGACCGCATTCCGTGGCGCACCGCTGCCGCCGCATTTGCCGCCGTGCTGATCGGGCTGGGGCTGGCCCGCTTCGCCTATACGCCGATGATCCCGGCCCTGGTCGAGGGCGGCTGGTACCCGGCCGCCGATGCCGCCACGCTGGGGGCGATCAATCTGGCGGGCTATCTGCTGGGTGCGCTGGCCGCGGCGCCATTGGCGCGGGCGGTGCCGGGTGTGCTGCTGATCCGCCTGGCGGTGGCGCTGACCGTCATCTCGTTCGCCGCCTCGATCCTCAATCTGGGCTTTGGCTGGCTGGCGCTCTGGCGGGCCACAGGCGGCATCACCGGTGCCATCCTGATGATCGTGGCAGTGCCGATGGCGCTGACCGCCACCCCACCCCGCCGCCGCGGCCGGGTGGCGGGCATGGTGTTCACCGGGGTGGGGCTCGGCGTGGTGATTTCGGGCCAGTTGGTGCCGGTCGCCGCCGGTTACGGCGTCGTCGAAGCCTGGGTGATGCTGACAGTCTTCGCCTTCGTGCTGGGCATCGTCGCCTGGAACGGCTGGCCGCGCGGCATGCCCATGGCATCCGCCAATGCCGGCCATCTGGGCGTGCCGCCGGCGGCAACCGGCATCGCGCTGGCGCTGGTCGGCCTCGCCTATGCGCTCGACGCCTTCGGCTTCGTGCCCCACACCCTGTTCTGGGCCGACTACGTTGCCCGGACATTGGGGTTGGGGCTCGCCGCCGCCGGCACGTCGTGGAGCCTGTTCGGCGCAGGCGCCGCGCTGGGGCCGATCACCGTGGGCCTGATCGCCGAGCGGATCGGCTTCGGCCCGACCCTGGTGGCGGGGCTGGTGCTGAAGGGGCTGGCGATCGGGCTCGCCGCCTTCACCGCCACCCCGTGGGCGCTGGCCGCATCGGCGATGGTGGTGGGGTTGCTGACGCCGGGCATGGGCACGATGATCGCCGGCCGGATCACCGAAATCGCCAGCCCGCACCGCCAGCACCAGGCCTGGGCGGCGATGACCGTCAGCTTCGCGGTGGCACAGAGCATCGCCGGTTTCGCGATGACCCGCTGGTATGCGGTGATGGGGGAACATCGCCCGCTGTTCATCGCCGGCGCCCTGGCGTTGATGGCCGGCGCCGTGGCCGCCGCCTGCACGCTGCGGCGGCGCTGACCCGCGCGCCTCAGCTGAACATGTGCAGCAGGAAGAAGACCACCGCCTTGAACAGCGCCAGCACCACCGCCGATGCCACGATGACGCTGAGCAGCCCCAGAAGATAACCGACGATCACGGTCAACCCGTCACGCTCGATCAGGCCCAGGGCGATCACGGCGATGGCGATCGCCGGCGGATTGTTGCCGAACGGGATCGGCAGCACCAGCACGACCGACAGGATCAGGATCAGAAAGCCCATCACCCGCTCCGCCCGGCCATCGACCAGAAAGGTCATGCGCGGGCGCAACAGCCGTTCGGCGCGCTCAAGCCAGGGCAGGGCCCGGTCGAACACCCGCATGAAGTCCGTCTTGCGGAACGATCGCCGGCCCAGAAAGGCGGGCAGCCAGGGGCTGCGCTGTCCCAGCATCAGCCCGATGGCAAAGGGCACGATCGGCGCGCCCAGCACCGCCGACAGTCCGGGAATGCCCAGAGGCAGGCAGTTGGGCAACGCGAACAACAGGATCAGCGCGCCGAAGGCACGCTCGCCCATAACGGCGGTCAGATCCTGAAGGCTGATCCGCTCGCCCGGCCAGTCGCGGATCAGACGTCGCAGAATATCGGAAGTGCGCTCAGGACCGGGCTTACGCCCACCGCCGGCCGCGGTGTCCTTGGCTATCGTCATTGCCCCGTCCGTCACCGGCTGGTCCCGTCACGTCGCTGGTCGGCGCCGCATGTTTATCTGCGGTCGCATCGGTTGCCGTCAGGGGCGTCATGCTCCGGTGACGGGCCGCCGGCATCTTACCGAAATGACAGGCCACCCGGCAGTATCAGAATTTAAGAAAATTGCGCCGACAGCCACTCGTCATCGACGCCGGCAGTGTCCATGTTCTGAAATCGCGATCCATGAAACGACGGAGACCGTTGCGACAGTCCGCCCGCCGCTGCTACCGTCGGTCGCCGGATGATCCCCGTCTGCGCCACCAGACCCTCCGTTCCCGATCGTCGTCGCCCGAGGACAGCCCCGCCGATGCCCTCACCCTTTCCGGCCATCCGCCGCGCCATACTGTTTGCCGGTATTGCCGGCCTGATGTCGACCGCCGTCTCGACGCGCCCCGCCCAGGCGCACCCGCATGTCTGGATCACCGCCGCGGCGACGCCGGTCATGGCTGCCGACGGCCGCATGGTGCAGGGCTTCAAGATGCGCTGGACCTTCGACGCCATGCTGTCATCGGTGCTGGTCGAGGATTTCGACACCGACAAGAACAGCGCCTTCGATGCAGCCGAACAGGCGGCCCTGACCGCCGAACTGCTGAAGAACATGCAGGATTACGGCTATTTCACCCATGTTCAGGCGGATGCATCCTTCGTGGAACTGGCCGGGGTGGCCGATCCGGGCGCAGCACTTGACGACAAGGTCGTCACCATGCAGTTCACGGTCAACCTGGCCCGGCCGGTAGATGCCCTGCGCCAGCGCCTGACCGTGGGGGTGTATGATCCTGAATTCTTCATCGCCTTCTCCATGCCGGCCGATGCGCTGGTGCTGACCGGCACCCCGCTGGATGCCTGCCGCACCGCCACCCGCGAAGACACGCTGAATCCGATCTATTTCGGTTATGTGAACCCCGAGGTCGTTGATGTCGTCTGCCCCAGCTCCTGACCACCGGGATAACCGCCGCATCCGCCGCCGGCCGGGGCCTGCGCTCGCGCTGATCTGGCCGGCCCTTCTGATCGGTCCCGTGATGATGATCTGGTCGGCCGCGGCGATGGCCTCGGCCTATCTGGGGCGCGGCGGCGCTGCCGAGGCACCACCCGCCATCGAGACCGCGGCGATCGGCGCCGGCTTTCTGGGGCCAGTGCTGGCACAGATCATCCGTTGGCAGGGCGAGCTGAACGCAATGATTTCAGGCGCGCTGGGCGAGGCCGTGCGCGCCGGCACCATCGGTCCGGCGCTGACCGTGATCGGCCTGGCCTTCGCCTATGGCGTGCTGCACGCCGCCGGCCCCGGCCATGGCAAGGTGGCGGTGGCCGGCTATCTGGCCGGACGGCCGGCGCAGGCCCGCACCAGCCTGGTGATGGGCGTGGCGATCAGCCTGATGCAGGGGCTGGTGGCGATCGTGGCGATCGGCGGGCTGGCCCTGGTGATGGGGCGCCAGGGGTTGGGCCGGATGACCGACCCGCTGGCCCTGGAACTGGCCAGCTATGCGCTGATCGCTGCGATGGGCGGCTGGATGATCGCCAATCTGCTGCGCGGCCGCGCCGCCTGCGGCCATGACCACGGTCATCACGATCACGCGCATCATGGCCATGGGCATCATGAACATCATGAACATCATGAACATCATCACCATGAGGGCCATGAGGGCCATGATCACGATCATGCCGCCTCAGCCCCCCGGCGCCGCCATCCCGATGCCTTCTGGGGCATGATCGCCGCCGCCGGTATCCGGCCCTGTTCGGGCGCCATCCTGCTGCTGCTGTTCTCGATGAGCCAGGGCGCGTTTCTGCTGGGCATGGCCGGGGTGCTGGCGATGAGCCTGGGGTCGGCGATCACCGTGGTGCTGATCGGCCTTGGGGTGATCGGCGTGCGCCGGTCGCTGGTGGCATTGGCGGCAGGGGGTGCCGGGGCACGCGGCGGTTGGCTGATCGATCGCGGCCTCGCCTTCGCGGCGCCGGCGCTGATCCTGATCTTCGGCACGCTGATGGCCTGGGCGACGTGGATCCGGATGTCGGCCGGTCTCTGATCGGCCGTCATTGCACGACGCCCCCTCGTCACGGCCGCAGCCGCCGCTATATCCCCTGACGGCCAAGCGCCGATATGCCGGCGCGCGATCGGAGCGGAGGCGGATCGGTTGGCACGGACACAGGATGGCGCGCCGGCGGCGCTGATGACGCCCAGACCTCTCATGACGGCCGGGCCTCTCATGACGCCCAAGCCTCTCATGACGGCCAGGTTTCTAATTGCGGCCGGGCGTCTGGTCGCGTTGGGGCTTCTGGTTGCCTTCGGGCAGGCCGAGGCCCGCGCACAAGACCGCGCGCAGGAGACGGCCACCACCGATATGGCTGCGATGGCGGCGCTGCTGGCCCGCCCGGCGCATGCGGCGCTGATGCGCCACGCCGCCGCCCCCGGCACCGGCGACCCCGATCATTTCCGGCTGGATGACTGTGCCACCCAACGCAACCTGTCGGATCAGGGCCGAACCGAAGCGGCGGCGACCGGCCGGCGGCTGGCCGCGTCCGGCATCACCACCGCAACCGTGCTGACCAGCCGCTGGTGCCGGGCCACCGATACCGCGCGGCTGCTGGATCTGGGACCGGTGACACCATTTCCACCACTGGACAGTTTTTTCCGCGATCGTGGCCGCGCCGATGCGGCGGCAACCGCGATCCGCGACCGCATCGCCGGCCGGCAGGCGGGCGATCCGCCGCTGATCATGGTCAGCCATCAGGTCAACATCACCGCGGCCACCGGCATCTTTCCCACCTCGGGCGAAATCGTTGTGGTGGAAGTGACGCCCGATGGCGACGCCATCCCACGCGCCCGCATCCGGCCCTGAGCCGGCGCCACCCCATACTGTTCATTTTAAGGAACCGTCATCATGGCCGGACCCGCCATCCCCGCCCGCCGCCAGCCACCATCCCTGTTGTCACGACCGGGGCTTGGCATGCTGATCGGCTTCATTCTGCTGTCGGCGGTGGTATCGGGTATCGGCGGCGCCGTCACCACGCCGGAGATCGATGGCTGGTACCGCCTGCTGCCCAAGCCCGGCTTCACCCCACCCGACTGGCTGTTCGCCCCGGTATGGACAGCGCTCTATCTGATGATGGCGGTTGCCGCCTGGCGGGTGTGGCGGGCATCGGGCATTGCCGGCGCACGCGGTGCGCTGAGCCTGCATCTGATGCAACTGGCGCTGAACCTCGCCTGGTCGGTGCTGTTCTTCGGCCTGCATCTGACCGGTGCCGCGCTGGTCGATATCCTGCTGTTGCTGATCGCGATCGTCCTGACCGCCCGGGCATTCATGGCGCACGACCGGATCGCCGGCCTGCTGATGCTGCCATATATCGCCTGGGTGGGTTACGCCACCGCCCTGAATACCGCCATATGGTTGTCGATGGCCTGACCGGCGAGCATTCAGTAAAGACTGTGGTCCCATTGCATCGCGGGGCAAAAATTTATTGATATGTCATGGCCTTATATTCACATCGACATCCCCCCATGTGGCCCTAGATTTAATATTCAGTAACAATAATCAACGGTGGCTTGCCCGCCCATGGCGATGGACCCGAGCCTTTCGCCCGACAAGGCCCTGTTCGCCGAAATCATCGACGCGACCCATGATGCGATCGTGGTCATCGATGCGGGCGGGGTTGTGCAATTCGCCAACCGCGCGACCGAGCTGATGTTCGGCTACAGCCCCGCGGAGTTGATCGGCAGCAATATCAGCCGGCTGATGCGGCCCGAAGAGGCCGCATCCCACGACCGCTACCTTCTGGACGCCGACCCCAATATGCAACGCCGGATCATCGGCCGTGGCCGGCAGTTGACCGCTCGGCGCCGGGACGGCAGCATCATCCCGATCGACCTTGTGGTCAGCCCGCTGCCGCGCAGCGACACCCGGATGTATATCGGCACCATCCGCGACCTGTCGGACCGCAAACTGGCCGAGGAAAGCCTGCGGTTGTCGTTTGAAAGCGCCGGGGTCGGCCAGGCGATCGTGGGGATGGACGGCCGCTTCCTGAAGGTGAACACCGCGCTGGCGCGCAGCCTGGGCCGCGAGGCCGGATCGATGACCGGGGCGCATCTGCGCGATCTCATTCATCCCGACGACCTGACCGGCCCCGAAAACTGGCTGGCAGCCGGTGGCCGGATCAGCGAGACGATGGAAGCGACCCGCCGCTATATCCACGCCGATGGCCGAACCGTCTGGTTCCGGGTGGCGAGCGTGATCATCCGCAATCATGATGGCGACCCCGCCCATTGCATCGCCCAGTTCGCCGACGTGACCCAGCTGGTCGAGGCGGAACAGCGCCTCACCGGCGCGCTTGCCGCCGCCGAAACCGCAAGCGCCGCCAAAACCGCCTTCCTCGCCCATATGAACCACGAGTTGCGCACGCCGCTGAACGCCGTGATCGGTTTCGCCGAGCTGCTGCTATCGGGAATGCACGGGCCGATGGAGCGGCGCCATTGCGATCATGTCAGCGCCATCCTTCAGGCCGGACGCCGGTTGCTGACCATCGTCGACGACATTCTGGATCTGACCCGGCTCGACGACCCGTCACTGCTGGACCACCAGAATGTCGATATCGACCGGATCGTGACCGAAGCCCTGCGTCGGGCCGCCGCGGCCGAGGGACGCGGTGATGTGACGATCACGGTGACGATCGCGCCCGAGACCACGCTTGCCGGTGACCCGGCCGCCACCGCACGGATCATCGCCAATCTGGCCTCGAACGCGATAAAGTTCTCGCGCAAGAATGGCCAGGTCCGGATCATCGCCGAACGTCGCGACGAAGACGGCCGCTCCGGCGTGCTGATCCGGGTGATCGACGATGGCATCGGCATGTCGGACACGCTGGCCCGCGAGCTGGGCCAGCCCTTCGCGATCGGCGGCGGTGTGCTGTCGCGCAGCTATGGCGGCGCCGGCCTCGGCCTGGCCATCGTGCGGCGGCTGGTGACCCTGATCGGCGGCCAGATCAACTTCGCCACCGCCCCCGGCCAGGGCACCGAGGTGACCGTGGACCTGCCCGACACGCCGGTACAGCCCGTGCCCGCGGCCTGACGGCGCCTCTGCCGCGCATGCTGCATCGCAACCCTTGCAATGCCCGCCCGCATATCGGACCGTCGATGTGCCGACCCCTCTGTACAAGGACCGCGCTCCGACCGGCGCGGTTGACGACATGAGGGTCCGATCACACCCGTTCCGGAGATGACGGCATGACTGACGATCTGATGGCCTATGGCCGCCCGCCGGCCGAATGGGCGCCGGACCTGGCCGATACCAAACGCGCCGCGGCCGACCCGGCGATCATGCCACTGCTGGCCGGCCGATGGAGCCCGCGCGCCTTCACCGACGCCGCCCTGACGCTCGACGATCTGGCGCCGCTGTTCGAGGCGGCACGCTGGGCGCCATCGGCCAACAACATGCAGCCCTGGCAATTCGTGGCCGCGACCCGCGCCGAGGATCCGGAAGGGTTCAAGCGGCTGGCCGACTGCCTGCTGCCGGGCAATCAGCGCTGGGCGCCCGATGCACCGGCACTGGTGCTGGCGGCGGCCAAGACCACCCGCCCCCGCGACGGCCAGCCCAATCCGCTGGCGCTGTACGACCTGGGACAATCGGTGGCGATGATGACCATTCAGGCATTGTCGGCCGGGTTGTGGCTGCACCAGATGGCCGGCTTCAATGCCGAGGTCGCCATCGGCACGCTGGGCCTGCCCGCCGATGTGCAGCCAGCGGCAATGATCGCCATCGGCCCGATCGGCGACCCGGCGGATCTGGCGGAAGACCTGCGCGGCCGTGAAATCTCGGCGCGTGAACGCAATCCGCGGTCGAGCTTCGTGCACCGGGGCCGTTTCGGCGGGTGACCGTTCAACCGGCCAGGATCGCCGCATCATGCCGACCGGCCATGGCGGCGGCCGCCGCCATGGCCGGTCCGTCGCCGCGCGGCCCCAGATGATCGCGGTCATGGGGTGTGTCCAGATCGCTCCCAAGGCCGATCGGGATGGTACCGGTGGGGTTGACGGCAGGGTCGGCATAATAGCCATGCACCGCGCGGTCCAGCCGGCACCACTGGCGGATGCCGGGCGTGGCATACAGGTCGCGCAGATAGCCCGACAGGGCCGGATAGGCGGCAAGCGGCCGCAGATTGCATTTGAACAGGCCGTAATAGATGGCATCGAACCGGAACAGGGTGGGAAACAGCCGCCAGTCCGATCGCCGGGGGATGTTGTCGATCAGGAACCGGCGGGTCTGCAGCCGGGCTTCCAGGTCGTCGAGCATGGCAAACACCCCCCGGGCCGCCGCCTCATAGGCCGCCTGATCGCGGGCATAGCCGGCCAGATAGACGCCGTTGTTCAGCGCGCCATGAATGCGGGCATCCAGGGCCTCGATCTCGGCTTCATGGGCGGCGGGGCACAGATCAGGCGGCGGCGGGCCATCGTCGATGGCCGTATCGGGCCGGCCGAAGCCACGATCGAACATGTCGATGATGTCGGCGCTTTCATTGTTCACCACCCGACATCGGCCGGCATCCCACAGCATCGGCACCGTCGACCGGCCGGTATAGGTTGCGTCCGACAGACAATAGATCTGGTGTAGATGCACCACCTGCGCGTCACTGCCCGGCACCGCCACCGGCCGGCCATCGGCGGCCGGATAGCCCTGAACGCGCGGCCCGTCGATCGGGTGCACGGTCACCCGGTCATGCAGGCGTTTCACGTGGCGGACCAGCAGGGCGCGGTGCGCCCAGGGGCAGCTCCACGACGCATACAGATGATAGCGCCCGGCCACAGGCGGCAGGTCGGTGCCGGCGCCGATCCGGTCGCGGAACAGCGATGCCGCGCGCACGAAGCGTCCGCCATGAAGGCGCGGGTCGCCGGCCGCACCATCCTCCACCCAGTGTCCGTCGATCACCCGGCCACCCATCAGCCTGCCTCCCGTCAACCGCCCGCTTCCGCGCCACCCGTTTCCGCGCCATTGGCTATCCCAGCCGCTGGCCGACGGCATCGCGCGGGTGGGCGCCGATCGCATCCAGCGCCCGTTGCAACCGTGCCACCATCGGCTCGCGGTCGGTCTTGCCATAGAGCCGCGCACGGATCATCTCAGGCGGCCCCATGTGGAACCGCTCATACAACTGCGACCGCGCCCCGAACGCCGATTGCAGCATATCACCGGCCACCGCCATCAACCGAAGATGGTGTCGCGTGTCGGGCGCATTGCCACGAAAGAACTGATCGACCAGCCCGCCGATTTCGGGCGCATCCAGATCCGCCTCGCCCCCGGTCAGGATCAGCGACGAGGTCAGGATGTCTTCAAGCAGGCTTTCCGCCCGGTCCGACGCCCCCACCCCGTGCAGGCGAAAGGCATCGCGCGCCAGCGGCGCCAGATATCCCGCCGGGGTTCTGGCCGCCCCCGCCTCCATGGCATCCAGGCACACGCGATGCACCTCCAGATCGGCTAGCAACTGGCCGATCAGCGCATGGGTCGGGCGGTGGCCGGCCCGGCCGTCCCAGCGCGTCATCAACTCGGCGACAGCCGCGATGCTTTCAAGCTTCACCGCCAGACGGGTCATGGCGACATACCCCGCCCAGGGCGGATTGATCAGCCCCAGCAACCGGTTGACCATTGCCGGGTCGCGATAGACGAAGAACCGCTCCCACGGAACCAGCACATCATCGAAGATGAGCGTCGCGTCGACCTCGTCGAAACAGGACGACAGCGGCAACCGGCTGGCCGGCCCATGGGTGGCGTACAGGTCGCGGCACAGGATGTGCAGGCCGGCTGCGTTCATCGGCAGGGCGAAGGCCAGCGCCCAATCCGCCTCTCCCGCCTCACGCGGGCGATTGGGATAGACCAGCGCCTCATCGGCCAGCGGCGCCAGCGTCACCAGATTGCGCAGGCCCCGGACCACCGCGCCCTCGGGCGTCTCGCGCACCACCCTCAGGATCTGGTCAGGATTGGGCTGGGCTGCGGCGGGTTTGGTGCGGTCATAGAACTGGTCGTTCAGGGCGTGGGTCAACGCCAGATCGCGGGTGGCGGCAAAGCGGTGATAGGCGATGGCATTGGCGCCGCAGTCGAGCGCCACCCGCCCGGCCATCGCCGGATCCTTGAACACCACCCCGGCCCCGCGCAGATCCTCGGCCGCATTCAGCAGCCCAACCACCAGATTCGAGCAGAAATCCGGCAGCCGGCCCATGAACCCCATAGTGGCCCGTGACTGGATGTCGGCGTTGCGGCGTTTCAGGCGCAACTGCTCGATCGTCACCGGCGGCAGGTAGCTGGCGGAAATGAAGGCCCCCTCCCAGGGCGCGGTCATCTGGCCGGCATAGGCCGGATCGCTTTGCAGATCGTAGATGCCGGCGATGGTCTGGGCGGCGGGTGCAAAACCCGGGTGACGGGTGACATCGGCAATCAGCCGGCCGGCGTGATAGACCTGCCGGCCGTCGGCCAGACCCGCCAGATAGGCGGCGCCATCGCGGGCGCCTTCACCGGCGGTCATCGGCGCCGGCGGCGCCACAGGTGCATGGACTGCAAGGGTCATCGGTCTGCGTCCCTCCTGATCGGCCGCGATCATGGCCGGTTGGCGGTGTTCGGGGATCAGGCCGTGCGGCGCAAGGCGGCGGCGTCATAAACCGGTGTCAGCCAATGCTCGTATCCTGGCAGGTCGCCGATCAGCGCGCGGAAATACAGGTCGCGCAGCGCGGTCGCCACCGGCCCCACCGTGCCGCGCCCGACCGGCAGCCGGTCGACCGAGATCACCGGCGTCACCTCGGCGATCGATCCGCACATCAGCACCTCGTCGGCGGCATAAAGCTCGGTGCGGTCGATGGACCGTTCCACGACCTCGATGCCCAGAATGTCGCGGGCAAAGACGATCAACGTGTCGCGGGTGATGCTCTCAAGGATACCGTCTGTAACGGCCGGCGTGTGCAATCGCCCCTCTCTCAGCATGAACAGGCAGCTTCCCGGCCCCTCGGCGATGGTGCCGCGCTCGTTCAGGATGATCGGCATGTCATAGCCGTTGATCCGGGCCTCGTTGGCCGCCAGACGGCTGTTCTGATAATTGGCGCCCACCTTCACCCGCGGCGGCACCGTGCTGTCCGAGATCCGCCGCCATGACGGGATGCAGGCATGGATGCCGGCCTCGGTCTTCGGGCTGCGCGGAAACCGGATCGCCGTGATGTGCACGCCGGTATTGCTGGTCGGGTACAGGGGATCCTGATCGAGATTGAGCCCGAAATGGGCGACCACATTGCATTGCAGATGCTCGCGGAAACCGTTGGCGCGGATGGTCTCGATCACCCCCGCCAGCATGTCGTCGGCCGTGTACCCCACCTCAAGCCGCATGACCTTCATCGACAGGGCCAGCCGCTCGAAATGCGTGTCCATGCGGAACAGGTACAACTGCTCGCGATCGTCGCTCCAGTAGCCACGCACACCTTCGAACACGTTGGCGCCGAAGAAGCCGGCCTGGCTGCGGACATGCACGGTGCAATCGTCCCAGGCGATCAGATGCCCGTCCTTCCAGGCGAATTCCGGCGGATGTTTGGCGGTCATGGATCAGCACTCCTTGGATGACAGGTCAGTTGGCGGCGAGCAGGGCGCCGATCGATCGCCAGGCGAACCACAGCAGCAGCACGCCGGTGGCGGCGCGGGTGAAGACGTCCCACCACGGACTGGTGAAACGATGGCGGGCCAGCACCACCGCCGATGACAGAATGAACGACCAGGTGGCGGCGCCGGCGATCACCGCCAGAGCCAGCACCAGCGCGCCGGCGACGCCTGCCTGGGCCGTGTCCTCACGGCCCATCACCGCCAGCCAGAACGCGATGCTCCACGGGCTGGTCAAGGTGAGGGTGACACCAAGCAGATAGCCGCTGCGGGCGGATTCAAATCGGCTGCCCGATCCGAAATCCATCGGCCTGCCGTCACGATGGGTCCAGGCGGTGACGGCCGCGCCCCGCAGATACACAACACCCAGCACCACCAGCAACCCGCTCGACGCCCATAGCAGAACGTCACGCGTGGCATCGGCCGCCAGCAGCACGCCGGCGCCCAGTGCCACGGCCAGCGCCCAGACGGCATCCCCCGTGCAGCCGCCCAATGCCAGCCCCCAGGCGGGCCAGAAGCCGCGCGTGAGCCCCCGGCGCACGATTTCCGCGTTCACCGGCCCTGGCGGCCAGGCCACCGACCAGCCAAGCACAAAACCGGTGACTGCCAGAGATAGAAATAAAGTGCTTTCCGGTTGCATATTTATCCGCACTTTCCCCTTGATGCGTGGATGGCCTTGATGCGTGGATGGCGACTCAGCCAACCGTCGCCTTATGAGCCCGTGACAGGGCGGCCGTGATCTCCGGATCGATCAGCCCGCGCGCATCGGTCCCGGCGGCGCCATCTTCGGGACGGCCGCCCCGGCTCAACTGTTCAGCCTCGACCGCCCGGAACAGAGCGCGGATATTGCCGCTGCCAAAGCCGGTTGCCCCGCGCCGCTCGACAAACTCCATGAAAAAGGTCGGTCGGGCACCGATCGGCTTGGTGAAGGCCTGCATCAGCAGGCCGCCTCGGTCGCGATCGGCCAGAACCCGCGCCGCGCGCAGCCGCTCCAACGGTTCGGGCAGGCCGCCAAGCCGGTCTTCCAGCACGTCATAATAGCTGCCCGGCACCTCAAGGAAGGGCACGCCCCGCCCGCGCAGGGCATGGCCGGTCGCGATGATATCGCGCACCTGAAAGGCCAGATGCTGCACGCCCGGGCCATGGTTGCGGTCGATGAAATCGGCGATCTGGCTGGGCTTCAATCCCGGTGCCGGCTCCATGAACACCAGCTTCACCGCCGCATCCGGGCTTTCCACCACAGTTGAGCGCATGGCGCTGAATTCTGTTTCAACCGCTTCCTGGTGCCCGCGGTGAAAGCCATGGACAGTGATGTAGTGATCGACCACCGCATCCAGCTGGCCACGATCCACACAGATCGCCGCATGATCCAGGGCCAGGATGCCCGCCGGATCATCGGCTTCACCCTCCGCCGCCCCCTCACTGGTTGTGAAATGCTCAGGCCAGAAATCGGTGCCCCGGCGTTCAACCAGCCGGTGAACGATCCCGGGCACAGGTGCGGCGATGTCGGCCACCACCACCGATGCATCACCGGCGCCGTAACGCCGTGGGGACGAGAGCGCCCGCCCGCCCTGCGCCACGATCGCACGAACGGCGCCGACCGCATCGGTCACGCGAAAGGCGATCACCGACAAGGCCGAGCCGTGTCGCTTCAGTGCCTCGGCACCGGCACTGTCGGGATCAAGCGGCGTCTCCAGCACCAGCCGGGCCGAGCCTGCGGCCAGCACTGTGGCGGCGGCGTCACCGCGCCGCCCGGACGCGATGGTCCTGAAGCCGAACCGGGACGCGAAGAACGGCGCGGCGAACGAGACATCACCGGTTCTGTAAACCACATGGTCCACACACTGAATGACGGTCATCGATGCATACTCCCGGCTTTCGGCATGTCATCCCGGTGCCCGCGGCACCGGTTGGAATGGCGCGCATGGGGCGGTTTCAGGCGGCCGCGGCCGACCCGTCCGCTCCACCCCCCTCTGTCGTGCCATCCGCCCCGATCGAGCGGCCCGCATTTCCATGGTCCACGGCGCCATGGTCCACGGCCATCTGATCGTTCAATGCCAGCACCCGCATGATCAGTGCGATCACCGTCGCCGCGTCGGGCTGTGTCACAACGCCGCCGACATAGCCATCGGGCCGCAGAGCAAACAGGGTGGGATCGCGCCCCGCATAAGCGACGGTCGCCATGCCCTGGCGATCATCGACATGAAGCACGCCATCCGGCAGGCCGTGCAGAGCTGCGCCGGTGGGTGGCATGCAGGCGACCCTGATGGTCGGCGCCATACCCGGCGCGATGCCCGACACCTGAGGCAGTGTCGCATCCAGCGCGCGTTGAACGGCGGTGGCCGCGGTCACCAGTTCCGCCCCGTCCGGCCCCACCAGCAAAAGTAGCAGCACCGCATCCGCCATCACCTGCCGCAGCCGCGTGGCATGCCCCGCCACCAGCACCGGCGCGTCGGGTGCCGGCAGCCCCGGTTGCGGCCGCCCGGAACCAGCGCGGCCGGCGCCAGCCACCAGCACGCCATCATCGGTCACCGGATACCGGTTGGGCTCGGACATCCGGCCGCTGTTCACCCAGGCCCGCGCCGGCGGCCAGTGCCGCGCCAGAGTCAACAACCCGTTGCGCCAGGCCCGCCTTGCACGATCGGGCGGCACCATGAAGCGGATCGTGGCCTCTGTGATTGCCAGATTGTCGCGCGCGGCGGCGCCGCGCTCGACGTCATAGCTGTCGAGCAACCGTGGCGCCGCGTGCCCGTCCAGCACCAGTTTCAGCTTCCAGGCCAGATTGTCGGCGTCCTGGATGCCACTGTTCATGCCACGGGCGCCAAAAGGCGGAAACGCATGGGCGGCATCCCCCGCCAGCAGCACCCGGCCTTTGCGCATCGCCGCCGCCCGGCGCTGGTGAAATCGATAAGTCGACAGCCATTCGATCCGCCACGGCCGATCGCCGGCGATCGCGCGGATCCGCGCATCCAAGCGGCCATCGGCCTGTTCGGCCTCGACATCGGCATCGGGAGGCAACTGCCAGTCGAACCGCCACATCGTGCCCGGTTGTGGGTGTATGACGATCTGCCGGCCCGGATTGCTGGGGGCATCGAACAGAAACTGGCGCTCATGGGGCAGGTCCGCGCCGACATCGATGTCGACGATCAGAAACCGGTCGGCGTGGCTGTAACCCAGCCAGGGGATGCCGGCCGCCTCGCGCACCTGGCTGCGGATGCCATCGGCACCGATCACATAGCGCGCCCGCAGGTGTTCGGGCCCGTCCGGGCCATCGATCATCAGGGTCACGGCCTGGTCGGACTGGACCAGCCCGGTGACCCGCCGGCTCCATAATTCCCGGGTGCGGCCGGTACGGCGCACCCGATCGAGCAGCAATTCCTCGGTTCGCCATTGCTGGATGTTCAGAAATGGCGGCAGAGGGCTTGCATCCGGGGCCTGAAACCGTTTCAGCGCCACATCGATATCCCGGATGCGGGTGCGCGACACATACCAGGGCCGGCCTTCTGCAACCAGATCATCGGCAGCACCCAACTGGTCCAGGATGGTCAGCGCCGCATGCTGCACGCACAGAGCCTTCGAACCCTGGCGCAGCGGGCCGGACCGCGCCTCGATCAGTGTCGTGTCGATGCCGAGCCGGGCCAGACGCAGCGCCAGCGTCAACCCCACCGGGCCGGCACCGACAATGGCAACCGCTGCGTCCGTCATCCGCCCGTGGCGTCCCGGCCCGCCGACCGCGAGGCCGCCCGGCTGGTGGCCACCAGATCGGGGCGTGTCGTGCCCGCGGTGATCTCTCTGCATTCTATCGTCTGCCACAATCATCTCCCCTGATTGTTGGCCCGCAATCGCCTCGGGTATGTTGCGCTGCACTTGCCACGCGCTGCCGCCCCGCCGCAGCACGTGTTCTGCATCGTCAACCTTATGTAGCGATTGCGTCTCGGCCTCAGATTTATATCAAAGGTAGAATCATTTTTCGATCACTTAATCAAAGGTTGATGATTTTGTGAGATTTTCCCGTGAAACGCTGTATGCCACTTGTGCGGTGCACACAGCCTTTCACCGACCGGATCATGCGAGGCGCCCACCGCTCACATGCCCGTGTCGCGCTATATGAAACAGATGATCTCATACTTCCGAATGCAGAATAAGCTGCACGGCCCGGTCGAGATCGGGAGCGGTCAGATCCGGGGCGGGATCGCAGGCGGCGCCGGCAGCCGTGTCACCGATCAACACGGCGCGCGCGCCCACCGCCCGCGCCAGTCCGATATCCGATGGCTTGTCGCCAAACAGGATCGCATCGCGAGGATTGAAACCCAGCCGGGCCGCTGCCCGCCACACCATGCCGGGCAGTGGTTTGCGGCAGTCGCAGCCGTCATCGGGGCCATGGGGACAGATTTCAATCGCGTCGATGGTGATGCCATGGGCGGCCAGCATCGCCCGCATCCGCTGGTGGATCGCTGTCAGCGCATCGGGCCGGATCAGGCCGCGGGCGATGCCCGACTGGTTGGTGACGACCACCAGACCAAAACCCGCATCGACCAGCCGCCGCAACCCCGCCACCGCCCCCGGCAGCAGTTCGAACCGGTCCGGTTCGGCCAGATAGCCGGTGTCGAGGTTGATCGTGCCGTCGCGGTCGAGCAGTGCCATGCGGCGTGGCGCGACCTGAAGGCCGCCGGCGGGCGTTTCTGTCCGGGTCATGTGCGGCTTGGGGCTCCGGTTCGGATGACGATGACGGAATGCGGGCGACAGTCGACAAGCATGGCCGGGCGCGGGTATGGTGAGCGCGTCCGGCCGTCGGTTTCGGGCGGTCCCGCGATGCGGGCCTGCCCGACACCGTCATCGGATAACACGTTCTCGGGGCGGGGTGGAAATCCCCACCGGCGGTATGTGGTCCCGGCGATCCGGAACCGCGAGCCCGCGAGCGCCCGGACGGCTGCGGCGACGCCAGCCCGTCCGGGGTCAGCAGATCCGGTGCGATGCCGGAGCCGACGGTCATAGTCCGGATGGAAGAGAACGGGCAAGGCGCACCCCCGCATCCGGGGCTGCGTGGACCGTGGCGCATGGCGCCGGGGTCTGCGCCGCCACCATCATGCATGGGTGCATCCCCCGTCGCGCCCTGATTCTGGCAAACCGGTATCCTGGATTGATGAGGACCGCCATGAATCAGAGTTCCCGCCTGGGCGGTACGCCCGGTACTATCGCGCATTCGGGCAGCACGCCCGGTACTTTCGCGCATTCGGGCGGCACGCCCGGTACTATCGCACACCCGCGCATCGCCGTTCTGCGTGCCCGCTGGCATGCTGATCTGGTGGATCGCGCCGCCGACGGCTTCATCGCCCGCATGGCCGAGCTTGGCATCGACAAGGACCGGATCGACCTGATCGATCTGCCCGGCGCCTTCGAAATCCCGCTGGAAGCCCAGCGCCTGGCCAAAGCCGGCCGCCATGCCGCCGTGGTCGCCATGGCGCTGGTTGTGGATGGCGGCATCTATCGCCACGATTTCGTGGCCGCCACCGTGGTTCAGGCGCTGATGCGGGTGCAACTCGACGCCGGCATGCCGGTGTTCTCGGTGGTGCTGACCCCCCACCATTTCCACGAACACGACACCCATCAAGGCTTCTTCGCAGAACATCTGGTCACCAAGGGCCGCGAGGCCGCCGATGCCTGCATGGCGACACCGGCGGCACGCGAGCGACTGTCGGCGCCCGCCCCCACAATGGTCGACGTTGCCTGACAGGACATGTAAAACGGCTGCCGGTTGCTATAGCGACCGGCAGCCGCACATCATCGGACATCCAATATCGTTTGGTCGGAAAGCCACCGCGTGATGATCAGCCAGACCATGTTTCAGCCGGCCATGCGGGCCGTGGCCGCCCTCGTACTCGCCGGCGCGGCCGTGCTGGCGGGCACCGGGCAGGGCGTCGCAGCGGCGCCGCCGGTATGCTGGGTGGATGTCGACCGCACCAACGCGCTCGCCACCCGCGCCGCCGCCCAGGATGGCGATTTCGCCGCCGCCGTGCGCAAGCTGCTGGCGCGGACCTGCAAGGCCGGCGACAGCGTGCGCGGCTATGTGCCCTATGCCGCCAATGCCCCGGCCGGCACCGCCAAGGCCGATCGCAGCCTGAACGCCTATCCCGACTGGACGGCCACCGGCAACATCGCCGCCGCCGCCTGCGACACCGCTGCCAGCATCGCCTTCACCCCCAATGTGCCCGGTTTCGTCTGCCGCTATGCCGGCGATTGACGCCCGGCGTCACGGCGCCGCCGGATGTGGGGTCGCCGGTACCGGGGGCCGGCCGAACAGGCCGCGCCAGCCGGTGAACATGGCCACGACCAATGCCAGCAGCGCCACCCCGAAGGGCAGCATCTCGCCCGCCGGATAAAGTCCGCCGATGGCCGATCCCAGGGCATAGCCACCGGTCTGAGCCGAATTCAGCAAGCCTGCCCGCGCGCCGCGATTGCGCGGATCGGCCGTGATCTTTGCAAACAGCGCCGCCACGATCACCGCCATGGCCGAGCCGGTGAGCACCGCCGAGGCCAGGAATGCCCACCAGCCGGCCCCCCACCAGCCGATCGCGATCGAGGCCGGCATCAGCACCAGCGCGACACGCCACGCCGTGGCGGTGGCGGCCGGCCGGCCCGACAATCGCGGCAGCAGCCGGGTCTGCACCACCAGCATCGCCACCGCCGCCACCGCCATGGTGATCGCCACCAGCCGCGATGCGGTATCAGCCGCCATATCCAGCCGGGCCATGGCATGCAGGCCGAAGATGAACTGCATCAGCCCCATGGCGAAGGATCCGATGCCGGCCACCACGAACGGCGCCAGCCGGATGCGCCGGGCCGTGAAGCCCCGCACCCGCACCGGCGACGGTGGCGTCGGCCCGGCATTGGCGGCATGCGATGCCTGCCCCGCCGCCGCCGCGGCACCGCCCAGCCCCACGGCCACGGTGACCGCCGCCGCGGCGCCGATACCCGCCAGCCCCCACAGCGGCGCCACCGGCCCGACCAGCAGCAGGCCCAGAGCCAGCGCCGGCCCGCCAAGCCGGCCGGCGCTGAGGCCGGCGGCCAGAGCCCCCGCCGCCGCCAGCCGGCGATCGGGGCCGGCCAGATCGGCCGCCCAGGCCTGCCCCACCGGATAGATCGCCGATCCCGCCAGGCCGAACATCAGCCGCGAGACCACCATCACGGCGATCGCGGTGTCGTGATCGATCATGCTCCGCGCCAGCAGGTCGGCGGCGGCGGCGAAGACTGCATGCCCCGCCGAGGCACCGGCGAGCCCGATCATCAGCACCGGCCGGCGCCCCAGCCGGTCGCTGACCCGGCCCCAGAGCGGCGCCCCCACCAGGAACGGCGCCACGCCCAGCGCCACCAGCAGCCCCAGCGTGCCGGCATCGAGCCCGGTTGCGGCGATCAGCGCCGGGATCACCGAGACCTGGATCGCCTGACCGGCGCCGATCACCGCCACCGCCGCCGCCAGCAGCCAGAGCGCGCGGCGCGGTATGGCCGCCGGATGAGACGAGAGAGGGGGGCCGGATACCGCGGACATGGGGCAGCGCCTTCACGCAAGGGACTTGATGACGAACGGCCGGACGCAGGCGGGGTGGGTCCATCGGCTAACGGTCTTTTTCGGAGACCATCATAAAGAACAAACAACCCATGGTTAAGATGTTCTGTGCGGTCGCCATGGCATGGGCAATGAACCATGCTGGACATGATTTCCATCATCACGGATTTTTTGCTGTCACCGCATCGCGGGAGCGGCTAGCGTGCGTCGCAGCAAGCACCGACCGTGAGGTTCCCCCGATGTCACCCACCCCGATCGATGTTGTCCACGACCGCGCCGACCTGCGCGGCCGCGTCGGCCGCTGGCGCCGGCGCGACCAGCGTGTCGCCCTGGTACCCACCATGGGTGCGCTGCATGACGGGCATCTGTCGCTGGTGGATCTGGCGCGCGGGGCCGCCGACCGGGTGGTGGTGAGCATCTTCGTCAACCCCACCCAGTTCGGACCGGGGGAGGATTTCGAGCGCTATCCGCGCGACGACGCCGGCGACATTGCCAAACTGGCGCGGGCCGGTGCCGATCTGGTGTGGATGCCACGCGTGACCGACATGTACCGGCCCGACGCCGCGACCACCGTGCATGTCGACGGTCTGACCGACGGCTTGTGCGGCCCGTTGCGGCCGGGGCATTTCGATGGCGTCGCCACCGTGGTGGCCAAGCTGCTGATCGGTTGCGCACCGGATGTGGCGGTGTTCGGCGAGAAGGACTGGCAGCAATTGCAGGTCATCCGCCGGATGGCGGCCGATCTGGACCTGCCGGTCACGATCATCGGCGCACCGACCAGCCGCGAGCCATCGGGTCTGGCGCGGTCATCGCGCAATGTCTATCTGAGCGCCGGCGAGCGCCCGGCCGCCGAGGCGCTGAACCAGGTGCTGACCGACGTGGCCGGTCGCCTGACCGCCGCCGACATTGATGATACCGCCGCCGTTCCGGCCGCCATCGCCGCCGGCATTGCCCGGCTTCAGGCGCTTGGATATCAACAGATTCAGTATCTTCAGCTCGTCGATGCCACCACGCTCGTGCCGCTGACCCTGCCCCCGCCGGCCGGCCGGCCGGCGCGGCTGCTGGTGGCGGCGATCCTGGGGACCACGCGGTTGATCGACAACATACCGGTCGTCCGCGAAGAACTGCCTGGATACCAGGACAGGTCTGTGCGCAGCACCGCAGCGCCCAGTCACACCATTTCATGACATTCGCCGCAGATTGTTTACATCTTCCTGTTCAAGGTTCATGGCCAATGGCGCTACACTTGCCCTTGAAACACGCGCTGCAGATGCAGCTTATAAGAAGCACCGTCGTTCACGACGAGAAAGTGTCAGCATGCCAATGCGGGGTTTGGTGGAGTTTGCCCAGAAGTTAAGGCTGCGCATCGCATCATCGGCCGGCTCCGATGACCGGGAGGCGGAGACTTTGCCCGCTGACGCCACAATCACTGACGCATCATCGGCCGACCATACGGCGACCGCTGATATCCTGACCCGTGAACTGACGGCTCTGGTGGCGCGGGGCGGCCGGACAATGGCGGCCCGGGTGCTGCGCCTGGATCTGAGCCCGATCCGCCTGCGCCTTGGGAACAACTGGCCGGAACGCGCCGAGCGCATCCACCTGGCCACCGAAACCACCCTGCGCCGGTTCATGGGCGACGGCGCGCTGGTGGCGCCATATGGCCCCGATGCCTTTCTGGTGGTGGCGGCGCGGCTGACGCCGGATGCGGCCGCGCTGGCACTGCGGCAGGCTGCCGCCGACCTGACCCGCTTCGTGTTCGGCAATGACATCGATGCCGCGCTGCCCCAGATCGACCGTTTGTTGGGCACCGGCCCCAGCGGTATCCTGTTCGAGCGGATCGATGACGAGCCGGCACCGGATCCGGCGATGACGATCGCCGCCGGGCAGCAGCGGCAACAGCGCGCCACCACGGCCTGGCAGACCGCGCCCGCACGCCGGCATGCCGCAGCGGCGGCCGGGGCCGCCCTGCCACCCATCTCCCCCGCCGCGCCGGAGCATGGCCGGCTGCCGGTGTTCGACACCTTCAACATGCCCGACCTGCCGGATATCCAGCCGGTGGTCCGCTATCTGCCGATCGCGACCCTGAAGACCATGACCATCGCCGCCGGCGCGGTGATGCTGGAACACAAGGATATACTGGGCACCCAGCGCAATCACCAGCTGCTGGGAGATGATCCCGAGCCAGCCCTTCTGGCGGAATTCGACAATCGGGTTCTGGACCGGGCCGCCCGCGATGTGGCGCTGCGCCTGCATCACGGGCTGATCTCGCTGGTGGTGTCGTCAGTGCATTTCAACCTGTTGGCCAGCGGCAGCCGGCGTGCCCAGTATGTGGGCCACCTGCACCGCCTGCCCGCCTCGGTGCGCCGGGCGCTGGTGATCAATCTGGTCGATTGCCCGGGCGACGTGTCGCCGGCGCTGCTGGCAGAGATGATCGCCGGGCTGAAATCCGGCGCGCGCGGCGTGGTCGTGAACCTGCCCATCGGCAATGTCGCCGGGCCCACAGGCGGTGTGACCACCATCGCCAACCTTCAGCCCTTTGCCGATAGCGGCGTCATGGGCCTGTGCCACCTGTTCGACACCCGCATGCCGGAGGCGCCACTGGCGGCGTTGGCCGCCCGGATCCAGCGGGCGCGGCTGTCGCTGATGCTGACCGCCCTGCGTGAGCCTGAACAACTCGACATCGCCCGACGCCTGAATGCCCAGACGGTGACCGGCCGGATCATCGGTCGTGGTGACCCGGAACCACCCATCATTGGCACACCGGTGACACCCGACAGCCGGCGTCGAGCCACGACCCCGCAGCCGGCCAACTCCTGACCGGCCTTGGGTCGCGCCACGACGATCCCCATCTGACCGGTCATGTCTGTGTTTCGTCTGATCCTGATCGTGCTGGCCACGGCCATCGCCGGCGCCGCCGCGGCCCTGTATGCCGGGCTGATCACCATCCCGTCGCGCTATGACCCGTTCGCACCACCGGTGATCGCCGACCCGCCCAATCTGCTGACCGACTGGAAGCTCGGCCGGCTGAAGGACGACCCGTCACAATGCCTGGCCGTGCTCAGCGCAAGCCCGCTCGGCACCAGCCCGGTGCCCGATCGGCAGACCGGCGACAATTGCGGCTTTCAGAACGCCGTCCGGGTCAGCGACGGCGGCGATATCCGGTTCTCGTCGGGATTTACCGCATCCTGTCCGCTGATGGTGGCGTGGTCGATGTTCACGCGTCATCGCCTGCAACCGGCGGCGGACCGGCATTTCGGGTCGCCCGTCGCCCACATCCGCCATCTTGGCACCTATGCCTGCCGGCCGGTGCGCGGCGGCACCACGCCCAGCCAGCACGCCACCGCGAATGCCATCGACATCGCCGGCTTCACTCTGGCCGATGGCACCACGATCTCGGTCGCCCGCGACTGGTCGGGCGACGACCCGGCCAAGGCCGCCTTTCTGCGCGATGTCCGCGATGGCGCCTGCGACCTGTTCCGCAGCGTGCTGAGCCCGGATTACAACGCCGCCCATCACGATCATTTTCATCTCGACATGGGGCGCTGGGGGATCTGCCGGTGACCGGCTTATCTGCCGGCGATCACGTCTGAGGCTCACCCCCGCCCGTCGCGGCCCCCAGCCGGTCCAGGATCACCCGGTCGTCGGCGCTGATCAGCGCCATCATCATTGCCGCGAAGCCAGCCTGCGCGCCGGCGCCGGCTGCAGCGATGGCGGCATCGATGATCACCGCCTGACGGGCGAAGACATCGCGTTCCAGTCTGGCGCCGGCCTCGGTCACATACAGCCGGCGGCGGCGGCGGTCGCCACGGTCGGTTTCCTGGCGCAGATAGCCTTCGTCCAGCAACCGGTTCAACACCCGCGCCACCCCCTGGGCTGTGATGTCCAGAATGTCCAGCATCTCACCCACCGTGACACCCGGCAGGCGGGCCGCGAAATACAGCACCCGGTAATGCGCCCGGCCAAGCCCGAGATCGCGCAGATAGGCATTGGCATCGCCGGTCAATCCGCGATGGGCCAGGAAGAACAGCTGGGCCACGCGATGGGCCGCAGCCTGATTGTCCACCGGATCGCCAGCCGAGCCGGCCATGCGGGCATCGTGGTGAACGGTCGGCAGGCGTGGTGGCTGTGACATCGGATCTCCGGCTGAAGGCAGGGGCGGTGGGTGCCGGGCGGGCCGCAAGAAGACGTCACATGATCCTGCGGTGTGAGATACCGGCTGGTCAAGCGCCGATCGGTGCCAGCCAAATAGAACAATGGAGTTGTGTTACACATAGAAGATGGTAATCTCACTGTTCGGAACACCGCCCTCGATCATGCGGCAGCCAAGACCGCACCATTCCATGGGAGACCCCTCAAGATGACCGCCATCGGCACACCAATCTGCCGCCTGCTCTCGGCGGCCCTGCTCGCCGGCACCGCCAGCCTCGCCATGACCGGCGGCGCGCTGGCCGGCGCCGACGGCGCCGTCAAGATCGGCATCCTGAACGATCGCTCCGGCCCCTATTCCGACGCCACCGGCCAGGGGGGTGTGGTCGCAGCCGAGATGGCTGTCGCGGATTTCGGCGGCAAGGCGCTGGGCAAGCCGGTCGAGATCGTCTCAGCCGATCACCAGAACAAGGCCGATATCGGCTCGTCGACGGTCAATCGCTGGCTGGATATCGACGGCGTCGACGCGATCTTCGACGTGCCCAATTCCGGCATTCTGCTGGCGTTGCAGGAAATCGTCCGCGAGAAGGATGGCATCCTCGTGTCATCGGGCGGGGGCGTGTCCACCTTCAGTGGCAAGGCCTGCTCGCCCTATGGCTTCCAGTGGACCTATGACACCTATTCGGTCGCCAATGCGCTGGGCCGGGCCACCGTCGCCCAGGGCGGCGACAACTGGTATCTGATCCAGGTCGATTATGCCTTCGGCGAGGCCCTGGCCAATGATCTGACCAAGGCGATCACGGAATCGGGCGGCAAGATCGCCGGCTCGGTCAAGCACCCGCTGAACACGCCGGATTTCTCGTCCTATCTGCTGCAGGCGCAGGGCTCGGGCGCCAACACGGTGGCGCTGATCAATGCCGGCGGCGACACGGTCAACGCGCTGAAGCAGGCCAAGGAATTCGGTCTGGCCGAATCGGGCCAGAAGATGGTGGCGATGCTGTTCTTCAACACCGACGTGCTGGCGATCGGCGCCGATACGCTGGTGGGCCTGAACGCGATCAACGGCTATGAGGCCAGCCTGAACGCCGAGACCCAGGCCTTCGGCGAGCGCTTCGCCAAGGCCCATGGCACCTGGCCGACCTCGCTGCAGATCGGCGTGTATTCGGCGGTGAACCACTATCTGAAGGCGGTCGATGCCGCCGGCACCGATGCCCGCGACGCGGTGGCCGCCAAGATGCGCGAACTGCCGGTTCAGGACATCTTCGTCAAGGACGGCAAGGTTCGCGCTGACGGGCTGATGATCCACGACATGCTGCTGACCGAGGTGAAGCCCGCATCCGAGGCCAAGGCGCGCGGCGACGTGTTCAAGGTGGTCAGCGCCATCCCCGGCGATCAGGCCTTCCGGCCGCTGGATCAGGGTGGTTGCCCGCTGGTGAAGTGATCGCAGCGCCATAGCGCCGACACCGCGACAAGAGACAAGAAAAGACCCCGAGGCAGACAACCGGGAAGGAAGCGCCGCCCCCCATGCGTGTGATCGATTTTTTCGACCGGGGGGCGGCCATCGCTCCCGACCGTGAGGCCCTGGTCTCAGCGGAACACCGCCTGACCTATCGCGAGGTCCGGCGCCTGACCCTGCGCATCGCCGCAAGCCTTGCGGCGCGTGCCGGCGGCAACCCCGATGCCGTCGGCACGGTCGCGGTGTGGAGCCCCAACCACGCCATGGCTTTCGCCTGCCTGCTGGGGGGCTTGCGCGCCGGCGGCATCTGGGCGCCGATCAACGCCCGCAGCCATGCCGACGACAATATCGATTTCCTGGCCACGGCTGATTGCCAGCGGCTGTTCATCCATTCCAGCTTCGCGCAGCACCTGCCCGCCATCCGCGCCGGCGTGCCGACGCTTCAGGACGTGGTGTGCATCGATCAGCGCCTTGATGGCGTGCCGTCTCTGGATGACGTGCTGGCCGGTGCCGCCGATGCCGAGGCCCGCGCGCCCGATCTGCGCCCCGACCCGCAGCGCATCGCCGCCTATTTCCCGACCGGCGGTACCACCGGCCGGTCGAAAGCCGTGACGCTGACCGAACAGGTCTGGTCGGCGCTGGTGGCGATCACCCATGCGGCGATGCCGCCGGTCGACCATCCGGTCTATCTGGTCGCGGCACCGATGACCCATGCCGCCGGCGCCATGGCGCTGCCGATGCTGGCCGCCGGCGCCAAGGTGGTGATCATCGACCGCGCAGATCCGCTTGAGGTGATGCAGGCGATCGACCGCGAGAAGGTTACCGACCTGTTCCTGCCACCGACGGTGATCTATGGCATGCTGGGCCATCCGCGCCTGCGCGATTTCGACTACAGCTCGCTGAAGCACTTCATCTATGCGGCATCGCCCATGGCCCCCGACAAGCTGGCCGAGGCGATCCGGGTGTTCGGCCCGGTGATGGCCCAGACCTATGGCCAGGCCGAGGCGCCGATGCTGTGCACCTTCCTGTCACCGGCCGATCACGCAGCCGCGGCCGCCGACCCGGCCCTGGCCCACAGGCTGGCCTCGTGCGGCCGCCCCACCCTGCTGGCGCGGGTGGCGATCATGGATGATGACGGCCTGCTGCTGCCGCCGGGCGACCGCGGCGAAATCGTGGTGCGCGGCGATCTGGTCATGGCCGGCTATCACAAGAACCCAGCCGCGACCGAAGAGGTCAGCAGCCATGGCTGGCACCATACCGGCGACGTCGGCTGGATGGACGACGACGGCTATGTCTATATCGTCGACCGCAAGAAGGACATGATCATCACCGGCGGCTTCAACGTCTATTCGGCCGAGGTGGAGAATGTGATCCAGGGCCATGCGGCCGTGCAGAATTGCGTGGTCATCGGCGTGCCCGACCCGAAATGGGGCGAGGCGGTGACCGCGGTGGTCGAGCCGGTCCCCGGCGCCACCGTCACCGAAGACGAACTGATCGCGCTGTGCCGCAGCCGGCTGGGGCCGGTCAAGACGCCGAAATCGGTGCTGTTCGAAGACCATCTGCCGCGCAGCCCGGTGGGCAAGATCCTGAAACGCGCGGTCCGCGACCGGTTCTGGACCGGCCGCGACCGGCTGGTCTGAGACGGCTGGTCTGATACAGACATGCTGCCGTGGCCGGGGCACCGCCCCCACGGCAGCACCACCGGCACCACAAGCCCGGCCGTGGCGGTCAACCCCGTGGCGGTCAACCCCGGGCCGGGGCGTCCGGATCGCCGTCGACGGCGCGTTCGCCGGCTGGCAGGGCGGAAATGCTGGCACCATCGAGCCGCGCGCCGCACAGCGGACAGTCCATCAGCGCCAGGGCCTGTTCGATATGGTCCGGCGTGGCGCCCTGGGCGACCATCGCGGCCCGCACCTCAGCCCGGAAGGCCAGATGCCGGCGCTGTTCCGCCAGCACGCCATCCAGCACCGCGCCGGCGGCCCCGGATGCGGGTTCAACCGTGAAGGCCGCGGCCGGACGGGCACCGGCGAACAGCGCCACCGCGCCGGCGCCACCGGCAATGCCGGTCAGAAAGCGCCGGCGGCCGGTGTCATGCCGCCTGGCACTCATGCCACAGCGCCTTTTGCGGGCGGTTCCTCGTGGATGACCGCGTCGACGCGGTCGGCACTGATCTGTCCGGTCATCTTGACAATCTCGACATCCGATAGAAGAGCCGCTCACTCACAGGCGCCGGTCTCGGCACGGGATTCGATGGAGGTCAGGCGTGCCGAGATTGAGAAACCACCATAGTCGATGTCGAAGCGACGCACGATCCCATTTGGCTGCATCTGATAGATCAGCTCATAGACCGGTGTCTCCGCCGTGTCGCCGGCATCGAAGAAGGCGAGCCGCATCGGATACACCGTTTCGCTGCGCAATGCGCCGATATCGGCATCTGAAGCCGCACCCTCCGGCCAGTCCAGATCCCCGGCGATCGGCCGCGCCTTGCCGATATGGGCGCTGACATAAGACAGGCTGTCGGTGCCGGAGCCGGTCAGCACCATGTCGCGCACGAAGGGCTGGCCCGCGGCGGCGGCGGCCAGCAGTTTCTCGGTATGGGCCGTGGGCAGCAGCGCGCCGGCGGGCACCGTCTCGGTCAGACCGGGCGGGTTGGCGAACCGCAGCCGCGCCGGCTTGTCGACGGCGGCACGATCCAGGTTGGCGATGGCGAGTTCGACGGTGTCGCCATTCTCGCGTTCTTCATACCGGAACCGGAAATGGCGGCCGTCGTCATCCTCCTCGGCATCGAACAGGATGTCCGACACCACCGGCTCGGCCTCGACAAAATCGATCTCCATCCGGCTCGCCTGCAACACCGACCAGCCCTTGCACATCCGGTCGAAGATCACCGTCATGTCGCCGGTCACGGCGGCAATGCCGCTGTCGCCGGTGGCATCGGCAAGCGTCATCGCATAATGCGCGCGGTGCGGCACGGACCGGGGTGCCGGCTCGGCCAGCGCCGGAATGGCCAGCGCCGGAATGGCCACCAGTGCTGCCACCGCCATGGCCATAGCACCCCCGGTCAGCCGGATCAGCGGCATGGGCCGGGCGGAAACGGCAGCGGCGGTACAGGCATGGCGGGTCATGGGCAAGGGCTCCGGGGGGGGGGGCGATGGCGCGGGGACGGAAAATGGCACGGGGATCGCGCGGGCAGCGCAAAGAGGGCTGACATGGCGATCCCTGAGCCGTGCCGTCAACAAGCGGTGCTGCGGCGGGCGAGTGTGCCATGCGCCATCGGGGCTTCCAAGCCCCGCGCGGGCGGCCGGGGCTTCAGCCGCCCCGCTTGCCGCCGATCCCGCCATCCAGTGTTGCAACCGCGCCGTAAAGGTCGGGCCGCCGATCCCGGAACAGGCCCCACGACGCCCGCAAGGCCCGGGCGGCGGCAAGATCGATCTCGGCCACCACCACCGCATCGCCGGTGCGACCGGCCTCGGCGACGATACCGCCGGTGGCGTCGGTGACGAAACTGGATCCATAGAAGGTGAGGGTCGCCTCGCGGCCCACCTCGGTGCCGACCCGGTTGGTGGCCACCACCGGCACGATATTGGCGGCGGCATGGCCCTGCATCACCCGGCGCCAGTGATCGCGGCTGTCCCAGTCGGGCGCCTGCGGCTCCGATCCGATCGCGGTCGGATACAGCAGGATGTCGGCGCCCATCAGCGCCATCGACCGCGCCGCTTCGGGGAACCACTGATCCCAGCAGATCGCGGCCCCCACCCGGCCGATGGCGGTGTCGAACACCATGAAACCAGTGTCGCCGGGCGAGAAATAGAACTTCTCCTGATAGCCCGGCCCGTCGGGAATATGGCTCTTGCGATACAGGCCCAGCACGCGGCCATCGGCGTCGATCATCGCCAGGCTGTTGAAGAAGGCAGGCCCCGCGCGCTCGAAGAAGCTGACCGGAATGACGACGCCCAGTTCTGCCGCCAGCGCCTGCATGCGGATGATCGCGGGATTGTCCCTGAACGGCCGGGCGGTTTCGAACCAGGCCGGATCCTGATCCTTGCAGAAATAGGGCAGTTCAAACAGCTCCTGCGGCAGCACCAGCCGGGCGCCGGCGGCGGCGGCGGCGCGCACCATGTCCTCCACCCGGTCGAGATTGCGGTCGCGGTCGTCCTCCACCTGCATCTGCAAGGCGGCGACGGTCAGGTGACCCTCGGACATGGATCGGCACTCCCTGGCGGTCTGGCTGCGACATCTGGATGTCGTGCATGCAGGCTAGCCGCCCCTGGCCCTCGGCCGCAACCGCCAGTGATGTGACATTCCGGCGGCCCGCGACCGATCCGCCACGCCTGTTTCCAATATGAAATAGAAGACACCTGATCATGGATATTGATCTTGACGCATACGTTAAGCACGTTTAACGATCATAACCATGTACGACATAATCTCAAAAATAAAGAACGTATAGCGCGAAATCTGCCACCGGCCGTCATCACGGCCGGCGCATATGGTTCAGGGAGACCGCCCATGCCCCGCCCCGCCCCCACACCGCCCATACCCCGCCCCGCCCCCACCCTTCGCACCACGCCCGGCACCGCCAGCCTGACCGCCGCCACGGCCACCGCCATCGTCATGATCCTTGCCGCCGGCCCGGTATCGGCCGCCGGCTTCTTCATTCAGGAGCAGAGCGTGCAGGGCGTCGGCCGGGCATTCGCCGGTGACGTCGCCCTTGGCGAAGACGCCTCCACCATCTTCACCAACCCGGCCGGCATGACCCGCCTGAAGGGCCGGCAGGCGCAACTGGGTGGCCATTATCTGATTCTGCGCGCCACGCTGACCGATACCGGGTCGTCCGCCACCACGCTGGGCAGCGGCGGCGCCAGCGTGCCGCTGGGCGGTGGTGACGGCGGCAATCCGTTCGACGACACCCCCGTGCCGAACCTGTACGCGGCGGCACCGGTGGATGACGAAGGCCGGCTGTGGCTGGGCGTCGGCATATCGGCCCCCTTCGGTCTGGTCGCCGATTATCAGGACGACTGGTTCGGGCGCTATGACTCGACCAAGACCGACCTGAAGACCATCGACATCGCCCCCAGCATCGCTTTCAAGGCGGCGCACTGGCTGTCGGTGGGGGCGGGTTTCGACATCCAGTATGCCGATGCCACGCTTGAGAACGCGGTGCCGAACGGGCTGGCTCCCGGCGGCCCCAGCGCCGCCACCGACGGCCATGCGCGGGTCCAGGGTGATGACTGGAGCGTCGGCTATAATCTTGGCGCGCAGTTCACGCTGACGCCTGCGCTGCGGCTGGGCGTGCACTACCGCTCGGCGATCAGCCATGATCTGAAGGGCACCGCGTCGCTCACCGGCCTGACCGGCCCGCTTGCGGTCGCCAATTTCAACACCGATGGCAGCGCCGCCCTCGACCTGCCGGCCATCGCATCGGCCGGCGTCGCCTGGGATGCCACCGACCGGCTGACCCTGCTGGGCCAGGTGAACTGGTATGAATGGAGCCGGTTTCACGAGATCCGGGTCAAGTTCTCCAACGGTCTGCCGGATTCGGTCAAACAGCAGAATTATGAAGACAGCTATGGCGTCAGCCTGGGAGCACAATATCGGTTGAACGAGGCATGGACCCTGCGTGGCGGTGCCCAGTGGGACGAGACCCCCACCGTGAACGGCTTCCGCACCACCCGCACGCCGGATGGCGACCGGCTGTGGCTGTCGACCGGCGCCAGTTGGGCGATCAGCGATGCGGTGTCGCTGGATATGGCCTATGCCCATATCTTCGTCGACGACGCCACGATCGATCTGGACGAGCCGGCCGGCGCCGGCACTGGCCGGGTGCGGGTGAAGGCGGATGTCGAGAGCAGCATCGACATCGTCAGCCTGCAGGCGCGGCTGCGCTTCTGATCGCAGGCGCCGGTGCGCGGCCGGTTGATCGCAGGCGCGGGCGCGCGGCCGGTCAGGCGCCCGGCTGCGGCACCGGCCCGCCGCTGGCGGTCATCGCGGCGGCGATGGCGGCGGCATCCAATGCCGGCGCCTGCGGCAGAGCCACCGCCAGCCGGGCAAGGCCGCCATAGCCGGCCAGCGCCCTGCACGACACCTGCTCGATCGCCGCGGCCGGCAGGGCGCGCGACAGCAGCCGCAGCGCCACATCGTCATTGCCATCGTCAAAGGCCGGCACCACCAGCCGCCGGCCATCGCGCAGCAGGCTCAGATAGCTCGCGGGCAGCAGCCGGCCATCCTCGGAACGCGGCCGCTTGCGCGGCAGCGGCACCGGCACCACGGTCAGAAGCCGGCCATCGGGCTGGGTCGTCACCTCCAGCCGCAGCCGGGTTTCATGCAGGGCCGGCTGATCGGGGTCGCCATCAATGGCGGTGGCCACGGCCACCACGCCCGGCGCCAGGAACCGCACCACGCCATCCAGGCTGCCCGGCCAGTCGTCTTCCGAAAAGCCGCCGGGTACCCAGATCACCCGCTCGGCATCCAGGCTGCGGCATAACAGATCGGCCACCGCCGCGCGGGCATCGGGATCGGCCGTGGCGAGCAGGGCTTCGCTTGCCACCACCATTCCGTGGCCGTCGCCGGCGATCATCTGTGCGCGGCCGGCGACCGGCGCCAGGGCACGCATCGCCGCCGCGGCCTCGCCATGGCCGCCCAGCCCCAGAAGCCGGGCGGTGATGTCGCAATCCGGGTCGTGGTCGATCGCAGCCGCATCGGACGGCGGCGCCCAGTCCAGCGCCTGCGGCCGGCCGTCGGGGCCGTGGCCCATCATGGGCAGACGATCGGCGAAACAGCGCAGGCTGCCGCCCCATGACGACACCCGAACGCCGGCGCCGCACCGCATCGAGGCATCGGCAAGATCGCCCGGCCGCGCGACCACCGCCACGGTCGTGTCGCGGGCCAGCAGGCGCGCCGCCTCGGCAATGGCAAGCCCGGCATCGCGCGGGTCGGTGAAGCCGTCGACGGCCGATGGCCAGACCGCGAGCCAGATCGCGGCCGGACGGTCCGGCGACGGCAGAAGGCAGACCGGGTGCAGATCGATGGCACCCGGCGGAAAAGCACTGTCGGACATATGGCGTCTCCGCTCCGGGTCGCTGGGATCTCAATGCGCGTATCGGTGATCGGAGGGTGCAGATGATGCGGGCCATCGCCGATCCCGCCCCCCCTGTTCGGGGGCGGGTCTGATCTGCCCGTCCCGGGGCATCATCAGGCGTGGCGTTCTGTCCGGTCGCCCAGGCGGCCGGCGTTCCGCTTTGTTGTTGGCGTGTCGCAAGATAGAAGTCTACCGCGCATCGGGCCAACACTGCAATGACCCGCGATTGACGCCAGGGCAACGAGTCCAGGTTAACGCGCTTGCAGAGCCGCCATGAGGTATTGTGTGTCCCACGTGGCAAGTTTGCGCCTGGCCTTGATGGAGAGCTTACCTGGTATGGCGCGGATGAGATTGAGGGCGAGATGTCTGACCATGGCCATGTTCGTGGCGCCGTGCCCGCGTCTGAGCCGGGATTGATCCTCCTTGAACTGAACGTCGAGCACCCAGTGGAGGCCGTTCTCGATGGCCCAATGTGCTCTGGCTGCTTGGGCGAATGCCTCTGCGGAGAGGATCCGTGATGATATGTAGCAGCGGCGCTCGACCTTGATTTCGTCGGCGGTCTCGATGCGTGTCTCGATCATTGCGATGGTTTTGAGCCCTTTGAAGCGGGGCTCGTCGGGATAGCGCCGACTGCCGCTCATCCAGTCGACCCGCTGGGAGACCAGATGGCGGCGGGTTTCGATGCGGCCGTGACCTTTGTCGTGCACGATGAGCGCATCGATCTCATCGGGGGGATGTCCCGGTCATTGTTGAAAAAGGGAGAGCGGCGTTGCTCGCCTTGAGCCGTTAGGCTCGGGGTGTCGAATCCTC
>NZ_BMDZ01000022.1 GCF_014636235.1 Tistrella bauzanensis | reverse complement strand
CTGTGGAAGCCTGTTGAATCACGCCAAACTATCGTGCGCCAGAGATTCCGATCACCGCGTTAACCTGAACTCGTTGCCCTGGTCAGGCCGGCGCCGGCTTGGCGCATCGGCCGCTTTCGTGCTACATCCCGCGCGGTAGCCCATCCAGTACACCCTGTCCGGCCGGCCTCGACACGATCCACGGCCGGCCGCCGTCCCGCAAGAGGAACCCCACCGATGACCGATCGCCGCTACGTGTCCGAGTTCGTGCGCGTAATGGTCGAGCGCGGCTATCTCCACCAGGCGACCGACCTGGAGGGGCTGGACCAGCGCTTGAGCCAGGGCACGGTCGCCGGCTATATCGGCTTCGACTGCACCGCACGCAGCCTGCATGTCGGCAGTCTGGTGCAGATCATGATGCTGCGCTGGCTGCAGAAGACCGGCCACAAGCCGATCGTGCTGCTGGGCGGCGGCACCACCCGGATCGGCGATCCGACCGGCCGGGACGAAGCCCGCAAGATGCTGGACGATGCCGCGATCGCCGACAACATGGCCGGCATCCGGCAGGTGTTCGACAAGTTCATCACGTTCGGCGACGGTACCACCGATGCCGGGCTGGTCAACAATGCCGACTGGCTGGATGGTCTGGGCTATATCGCGTTCCTGCGCGATTACGGCCGGCATTTCTCGGTCAACCGGATGCTGACCTTCGATTCGGTCAAGCTGCGGCTGGAACGCGAGCAGCCGATGTCCTTCCTGGAATTCAACTACATGATCCTCCAGGCCTATGACTTTCTGGAACTGTCGCGGCGGCAAAATTGCCTGTTGCAGATGGGCGGTTCGGACCAGTGGGGCAACATCATCAATGGTGTGGAACTGGGCCGGCGGGTGGATGAACGCGGGCTGTTCGGCCTGACCTCGCCGCTGATCACGCTCGCCTCGGGCCAGAAGATGGGCAAGACCGCCGGCGGCGCCATGTGGCTGAATGCCGATATGCTGTCGCCCTATGATTATTGGCAGTTCTGGCGCAACACCGCCGATGCCGATGTCGGCCGCTTCCTGAAGCTGTTCACCGAACTGCCGCTGGACGAGATCGCCCGGCTGGAGGCGCTGGGCGGCGCCGAGATCAACGAGGCCAAGAAAATCCTGGCCCATGAGGCCACCCGCATGGCCCATGGCGAGGATGCGGCACTGTCGGCGGCCGAAACCGCGCGCCGCACCTTCGAGGAAGGCACTGCCGGTGAAGACCTGCCGGTGATCATGGTGCCCGCGGCCGAGTTGGATGCCGGCATCGCCGCCTATGAATTGCTGGCCCGCGCCGGCCTCGCTCCCAGTCGCAAGGAGGCCCGCCGCGCCATCCAGGGTGGCGGCGCACGGCTGAACGGCGTCAAGATCGACGACGAACAGCGCCCGATCACCTCGACCGATCTGGATGGCGGCCAGATCAAGCTGTCGGCCGGCCGCAAGCGCCATGCGCTGGTGAAGCCGATCTGACGGCAGCGCCGCCCCGGCACCGGACAATCAATCCCATCACAACCGCCAGCGCGTCCTGGCCCAACGATCAGCCTGGATGCGCGGGCGGTTTGTCGCGCATCAGGCTTGCGCCATCTGTGGATGGCTGCCATGCGCCTGCCTCCCGCCCTCCGGTCTTGCGCTTCGGCGGAGAAAGGATCAAATATGGTCCCCCATTAATTAGCGTACTATCTATGTGAGCGCTATGGATACCCCTTCGACCGCACGACCGCCCGAAATGCTGCGGGCCGATTTCGCCACGGAATTGTCCACCGCGGGCCGCCGGATGCGGACAGTGTTCGACGGACTGGTGCGCAAACGCGGGCTGACCTTATCGCGCGCGCGGGCATTGTTGCTGCTGTCCAATCACCCGGCCATGAGCCAGACCGAACTGGCCGGCCTGCTGGAGATCGAGGGACCGACCGTGGTCCGCCTGCTCGACGGGCTGGAAAAACAGGGGCTGATCGCGCGCAGCACCTCGGGCCAGGACCGGCGCGTGAAGCAGATCAAGCTCACCGATGCCGCCAGGGCACAGGTCGCCGAGGTCGAGACGATCGTCGAAACGGTCCGTGCCGCCATGCTGAACGATATCGAGGATGCCGAACTGGATGCCGCCATGCGGGTGCTGAGCCGGGTCATTCATAATCTCGACACGGCATTCTGAGAGGCCGGGCCATGACGACGCCCACTCAGGATCAGGCTCAAGGTCAGGCATCGGAGCCGGCTGAGACACCGGCACCGGCTCTGGCACCGCGCTGGCATCGGACCATCGCCTGCATTGCCGCGTCGCTGCTGCTCTGGGTCACCCAGGGGCTGGGCATGAACCTGATCGCCGCCAACACAGTGCAGATCCAGGGCGCCCTCGGCGCCAGCACCAACGAGGCGATGTGGCTGGTGGCGGCCTATATGGCGCCGAATGTCAGCCTGACCATCATCCTCACCAAGATCCGAACCCAGTTCGGGCTCCGGCGGTTTGCCGAGATCAGCCTCGGGGTCTTCGTCACCGTGGCGGGCCTGCACCTGTTCGTTCAGGATCTGCATGCCGCCGTGGTGGTGCGGTTTCTGGCCGGTATCGCCGCCTCGCCCATGTCGACGCTGGGTTTCCTCTACATGCTGGAAGCCTTCCCGGCATCGCTGAAAATGTCGTGGGGGTTGAGCCTGGCGATCACCTGCACCACGCTCGGCGCGCCGGTCGCGCGGATCATCTCGCCCGATCTGCTGGATATCGGGCTCTGGCACGGTTTGTATGTGCTGGAAATCGGTCTGGCACTGATCGCGCTGGCGGTGGTGCATCTGCTGCCGCTGACCCCCATTCCCCACGCCCGGGTGCTGCGCCCGCTGGATTTCGTCAGCTATCCGCTGGTCGCGATCGGCTTTGGGCTGCTGGCGGTGGTGATGGTGCTGGGGCGCTATTACTGGTGGTTCGAGGCACCCTGGATCGGTGTCTGTCTGGCGCTCGCCGCTATGGCCATCGCGCTTGCGGCCGCGATCGAGATCAATCGCGAACAGCCGCTGATCGACATCCGCTGGCTGACCAGTCCCGAAATTCTCCATATCGCGGCGGTGCTGCTGGTGTTCCGCATCGTGCTGTCGGAGCAGACCTCCGGCGCCTTCGGGCTGTTTCAGGCCCTGGGCCTGCTCAATGAACAGAACCGGACCCTGCAGGTGGTGATCCTGCTGTCCTCGATCGGCGGCGGTATCACCTGCGCCATGGTGCTGAAGCCCGGCCGCGACGCGCCGATCCATGCCCTGGCCCTGGTCCTGATCGCGGCCGGCGCTTTCACGGATGCCCATGCCACCAACCTGACCCGCCCGACCGAGATGTATCTGAGCCAGGCGATGATCGCCTTTGGTGGCGTGCTGTTCCTGCCGCCGTCGCTGCTCGCGGGGCTGGGCCACGCGTTGAGGCAGGGGCCGACCACCATCACCAGTTTCATCGCCATGTTCCTGTTCACTCAGAGCCTGGGCGGGCTGATGGGATCGGCGCTGTTCGGAACCGTCGTCACGCTGCGCGAAAAATTCCACTCAAGCCAGTTGGTGGAGACCGTTGTGATGACCGATCCGGTGGTCGTCGCGCGGGTTCGGCAACTGGCCGGCGCCTATGGGCCGGTTCTGTCAGATCCACAATTGCGCGACGCCGAGGGGCTGGCATTGCTGTCGCGACAGGCGAGCCGCGAGGCGACGATCCTTGCCTATAACGATGTCTTCCTGATGGTCGCGGCGCTTGCCGCCATGGCCCTCGCCGGCCTTGTCCTTCATCTCCTTTATCAGCGCATCCGGCTGGCGGTTTCGAGCACGCCGGCCGGGGCTGCGCGGTAATGTCTGTATCGGTGCCATGACCATGCTCAATTCCGTGCGCAAGCTGTTGTCCGCCAAAACCCTGATCGCCCTGGTCGCGGGAGCGGCCGGTGCCCTGCTGGTGCTGTATGCCTGGCGGCTGCCGCCGTTCGAGACCACGGTCGAGACCACCGAGAACGCCTATGTTCGCGGCCAGGTGACGATGATCAGCCCGCAACTCGCGGGCTATATCACCAGCATTCCGGTACAGGATTTCGACCATGTGCGGGAAGGCGATCTGCTGGTGCGGATCGATGATCGCATCTATGCGCAGAAGCTCGCCCAGGCGGAAGCGACCCTGGCCGGCAGCCGCGCCAACCTGGATCACGCCGAACAGGATGCCCGTTCGGCGGATGCCAGGATCACGTCGGCGAAGGCCGAGGTGGCGAGCGCGCGCGCCACATTGGTGCGGGCCACGGCCGATGCCGCGCGGGTCGACAAGCTGCTGACCCGGGGCGCCGCCACGCGCAGCGCCGCCGATGAGGCCCGCGCCACACTGGCCCAGGCGCGCGCCGCCGTGGCCCGCGCGGAAGCGGCGGTCGAGGTCGCGGTGCAGGACCGCCAGGGTGTTCTGGTCGGCCGGCGGTCGCTGGAGGCGGCGGTCGCCAATGCCGAGGCCGCCGTGCAACTCGCCCGGATCGACCTCGACAATACCCGGATCACCGCGCCCGTCGCCGGCCAGCTTGGCCAGATCGGGGCGCGGGTCGGCCAGTATGTCTCGCCCGGCAGCCAGCTTGCCGCCGTGGTGCCCGAGCGGCGCTGGATCATCGCCAACTTCAAGGAGGGCCAGATCCACGACATGAAGCTGGGTCAGGCAGCCATCATCGAGGTCGACGCCATGCCCGGCACCAGCCTGCATGGCCATATCGAACATGTCTCGCCCGCCACTGGCTCGGAATTCAGCGTGCTGAAGCCCGACAATGCCACCGGCAACTTCACCAAGGTGGCGCAGCGCGTGCCAGTGCGGGTTGAACTCGACACCGGCCAGCCGCAGGCAACCGGTCTGGCGCCGGGCATGTCGGTGGTGGTGCGGATAGACACCGCCGGCTGAGCCGAACCGCTGCCAACGGCATTATTGCGGAAAATCGGGCCGGGGATCGGTGCCGGTTGGCGGCTTGCCGGGCCCGGTGCCATCGAGCCCGCCGGCGATGGCGCCGAAGATGTTGCGCAAAAAGCCCGGCGCCAATGCCGCCAGCGGATTGACGCTGACCTCCGGGTCGTCGAGGGGCCCCCTCAGACGATAGGTGGCCGCAAACACGCCACTGCCTTCATCACCCACCAGAAGATCGCCGATCAGCGGAATCCGGCCGACCGCGCTGTTGATGGTGTAAAGCGGCACCAGCGTGCCCGCCAGGTCGATGCGGTTCTGATCGAGATCGATGCGGCCCTTGGCGGTCACGCCGATCTCGCTGCCATGGGCGCGGCTGTCCTCCAGCGTGATCACGCCGTCATCATAGACGAAGTCACCGCTCAACACGCTCAATGCCACGCCGTCGCGCCCGCCGATACGGTCCGACACGCCGCTTGGCGACGCGGTGGCCAACGCCCGGGCAATGGCCGGCGCATTCATCAGCCGATAGTCACGCCCTTCGAAACGGCCGGCGACATGGATGGTTTCGGCGCTGTCGTCGATCACACCGGTGATGCCCAGCGTGCCGCCGGCGATATAGCCGCGCAGACCGGCGAAGGCCATCAGATCGTCCATACGATCGGTGTCGAGCCGCAGATTGCGGGCTCCTGCGGCCGCCGGATCGATGGTGACGCGGACGGTGCCGGGGCCGCGCTGACTGCCGGTGTCGGGGGCGACAGGCAGCGTCGCCTGAACGGCGGCACGGCGCACCGCGCCATTGACAGTGGTCGCGGCGGCCTCGACCTTTTCAAGGCGGCGGGCGTCGTCGATCCGCAGACTGTCCACCGCCAGATCGACCGTCACCGATTCTGACGTGTCGCCGTCGCCGGCATCGCCATCATCGGCGTCACGGGCAGCGGTGCTGTCGATCAGCGGCTCGGCATCAAGCATCCGGCCACGGATCGTGATCCGGTCCGGATCGCTGCCGCCGTTCTGATAGTCGACCCGCAATCGGCTGCGGCCGATATCGACCCGGGCCAGCCCGGCTTTCGCCAACTGGCCGCCGACAAGCTGAACGTCGCCGGTCACCACCAGATCGCCGGCATCGACGCGGGCATCCTTGATGTCGATCACCTCTTCGGCGCCATCCGGCGCCGCATGGGGATGAACCATGGCGGTCAGGCGGCCGGCACTGCCCGCGGGTTTGCGCCAGCCAAGATCGGGGACCGCCATGGCCGCGGGCGTGAGATCGGCATCGACGTCGATGAGCGGTTCGTCGGGCCGGCCACGCGGCAATTCCACCGCCAGATCCAGCCCCACCGGCCCGGTCAGGAAAGGGGCCAGATCCAGCCCCAGGCGCGACCGCATCGCATCATCGACCCGGCCGCTGACATCGACCCGTCGTTCCCAGGCGGTCGTTGGATCAATCGCCTGCCGCCAGTCGATATCAAACGGCGCGCCCCCCACCACGGCCTTGCCGTTCAGGCGCGCCAACCGGTTGTCGACCGCGACGGCGAAGGCGCCCTGCTCGACATCCAGGCCCAGCACCGCCGCCTGAACCGCCAGCTTGTCGATCCGGCCGCGGGCGGAATAGATCACCTCAGGGCTGTCGACGCCGATCGGCAGGTCCAGGGACAGATCGATGGCGGCCTGCCCCTCCAACCCCTCCGGATCCGAGAACGCCGGATCGACGAACTCGATCGGCGGCAGGGCCAGAACATCGAGCACGTCGCCGACCGGCCCCGTCACCGGCACCGCGACCGTCACCCGTGTCGGCACGCCCTTGACGCCGAAACCCTCGATGGCAACGCGCGCCCGGCCCAGAGCCAGACCGGTCTCCCCGGCCTTGCCGCCGGGGTCCAGAAGATAGCGCATGCCGCGCAGATCGAAGCTGCCGGTACCGGTCAGATTCCGGACCGGTGGCAAGGGCGGCTGATAGTCGACGGCGATCCCTGTGAAGGCGAACTCGCCCTGCACCGCCTGCCGCGCCAGACGCCCCTCCTCGCCCAGCATGCCGGGGCGGATGTCGATCGCGACCGACAGGCCGTCGACCCGCCCGCCATGGACCTGTGCCACCACCCAGTCACGCGCCTTTTCCTGCAAGCCGAGCGGCCAGTAGCGGTCGATATCGTCGACCTTCAACCCGCCACCGATCAGGCCGCCGGTCACCGACATGGTCTCGGCCCCGCCGGTTACGCCCTGGAAGGTCACACTGCCCCCCAGATCACCACCATCGGCCAGCCGGACCCGGGCCTGGGTGATCTCGACGCGGTCGCCATCCTGCGTCACGTCGACGACCAGAGCGGCATCGGCCACCGGAATCGGGCGCGCCAGAAAGCCGGGCCAGTCGATCACGCCGTCGGACATCTGCAACCGGCTGTGCAGCCGGTCGACCCGACGGTCGGTCATGACGATGTCGATGATGCCCTCGACACTGGCGCCGATGCCGTCGAACGGTGCAGGCAGGCCCAGCACCGCCGCCACCCGATCGACCCGCAGAGGTCGAACCGCCAGCGACAGATCGGCCGACCTGTTCTCGGGCTCGATGATCCCGGTCAACGCGGCGCCCACCGTTTCGCCAGACAATGTGCCGTTCAGATCCACGGCCACCTTCACCCGCTCACCATCCCGGGTCAGGCGCAGATCACGGCCGCTGACCTGCCCGGACATACCGAGACCGGCATCCTGATAGCCGATCCGGACCGCCGTCACCCGCACCAGGACAACCTGCGATACATCCAGCGCCCAGGCACCGGGGTCGGTGATGCCATCCAGCCATTGCCGCAGCCGCTCGTAATCCGATGGCGGGCTGGCCGGCACCGGTGGCGCCGCGGGGTCGGGCGCCCGCAGATCCGGATCGGGGCGCACCGGTTCGGGCGGCGCCCCGCCGGGTTCGAACAGCGGCAGCAGACGATCGATCGGCAGCCCGTCTTCGGGCCCACTCACCCGGTCGAGGGGGCTTGCGTCCAGCAGGGCCAGCGAGACCTCGCCCGACGTATCGCGCTGGACGGCGACTTCCAGACCGGTCAGTTCCAGAGTGGTGGGTGTGATGCGCTGTGCCACCAGATCGCCGATCGACAGGCCGATCCGCAGGCCCGGCAGGCGCAGCACCGGTTGGCCGAACCGGTCGACGATCGCGACATCGTCCACGGCCAGCGTCAGCGAACTGGTCGCCGCGTCCAGCGACAGCCGTGCGTCGCCGGCATCCAGTCGGAACCGGCCCTCGGCCAGTTCCAGCCGATCGGCGATCCAGGGGCCGGCGGGGCCGAGATCGACCGGACCCGCCGCCAGCCGCAGCCCACCCAGAACCAATGCCACAACCACGACGAGAAGACCCGCGATGAACAGGCGGGCAACCCATGTCGAGATCCGGACGATCATGCGGCACTGTCCTTGCGAGCGAGCCCCGGTTATGGTCCGGTGTCTAGCAGGTAATGACAGCGGGGCGAAGAGCCAAGACCGTGTCAGGCCCAGTCTGGCACCCGTACCTTGCGTGTCCATTACGTGTCAGCCAGTTTCATCGCCCCCGGAAGCGCCGCGCATGCCCCGCCCGACCGATCACCAGCCAAACCGTCCCCGCAATCACGAGATGATGCCACTGGCCGACATGGCATTCCCGACCGTGTCCGGCCATCGCCTGCCATTGCCGGTTGACCCCGCACGCGCCACCATCGCGCGGGAACGCGTGCTCGACCGTCTGGCCGGACTGGATGGCGACGAGGCGACAGCCGCCGATGCCGCCGCCCTGCGATCGCTGATCGACATCGACGCCGGCCGGCGGCTGATTGACGGCATGGTGTGCGGCAGCCCCTATCTGGCGCAATTGGCTGCGATCGAGACCGCCACCCTTGCCCGCATCGCCGCCCGCGGACCGGATGCGGCTTTCGACGAGATCCGCACGGGTTTCATCGACCTGCGCGGTCAGGGCGGCACCGAAGCTCAGGTGATGGCCGGCCTTCGGCGCCTGAAGCGGCGCGCGGCCCTGGTCGCCGCCGTGGCGGATCTGGCGGGTGTCTGGCCGCTGGAGGCGGTAACGGCGGCGGTGAGCGATACGGCGGAACTGGCACTGGAAGCGGCCGTTGCCCATCTGCTGCGCGATGCGGCCCGACGCGGCGAGATCACGCTTCGTGATCGCGATGATCCGGGCCCGGAAAGCGGGCTGTTTGCACTTGGCATGGGCAAGCTTGGCGCCTGCGAACTGAACTATTCCTCCGACATCGATCTGATCCTGCTGTTCGACGCCGAACGGGTGCCGATGGCCGATGATCGCCCGCCCCAGCCGATGTTCAGCCGCATCGGCCGGGATCTGGTCAAGATCATGGAGGCACGCACCGCCGACGGCTATGTCTATCGCACCGATCTGCGTCTGCGCCCCGATCCGGCCTCCACCCCGCTTGCCCTTTCCGCCGAGGCGGCAGAGACTTATTATGAAAGCGTCGGCCAGAACTGGGAACGCGCGGCCATGATCAAGGCACGGGTCGTGGCTGGCGATCATGATGCCGGTAACGACTTCCTCACCCGCCTGACGCCGTTCGTCTGGCGCAAGAGCCTCGATTTCTATGCCATCGCCGATATCCATTCGATCAAACGCCAGATCAACGCCCACAGGTCGGGTGACGGGCTGGATCTTCCCGGCCACAATCTGAAACTCGGCCGTGGCGGTATCCGCGAGATCGAATTCTTCTGTCAGACCCAGCAACTGATCTTCGGCGGCCGCACCCCCGATCTGCGCACCCGCGGTACCGCCGCCGCCCTGGATGCCCTTGTGGCCGAACATCGCGTCGAGGTCGAGACCGCCGCCCGGCTGAAGGACGCCTATCGCCTGCTGCGCACCATCGAGCACCGCCTGCAGATGGTCGACGACGCCCAGACCCACAGCCTGCCCAAGGACGAGGCGGCGCTCGACCGGATCGCGGCGTTTTCGGGCTTCGAGACCACACAAGCCTTCAAAGAGACGCTGATCGAGACCTTGAAGGGCGTCGAGCGGAGCTATGCCGAGCTGTTCGACGACGCCCCCGGCCTTGGCACGGCCGAAGGCAATCTGGTGTTCACCGGCACCGAGGACGACCCCGACACCATCGCGACCCTGGAACGGCTGGGCTTCCGCGAACCGTCGCGCCTGGTGGCACGGGTGCGCGACTGGCATCGTGGCCGGGTGCGCGCCACCCGCAGCGGCCGGTCGCGACAGATCTTGACCGAGATCATGCCGGAACTGCTGTCGCGTCTGGGCGGCACCGGCGACCCGGATGCCGCCTTCCTGCGCTTCGACAGCTTCCTCGGCGAGCTTCCGGCCGGCGTGCAGATCTTCGCGCTGTTCCACAGCAATCCGGACCTGCTGGCCCTGGTGGCCGAAGTGATGGGGACAGCGCCCAAGCTGTCGGAACAACTGGCACGGCGATCGTCACTGCTGGAAGCGGTGATCGACCCGGATTTCTTCACCACCCTTGGTGCGCCTGAGGATCTGGCGGCCGATCTGGAACGGGTGCTGAGCCGCGCGCGCGATTATGAAGACACCCTCGATCTGGCCCGCCGCTGGGCAGGGGAGCGCAAATTCCAGGTGGGCGTGCACATCCTGCGCGGCCTGACCGATGCCGATGCCGCGGCCCCGGTGCTGACCGCCATCGCCGATGCTGTCATCACCGCATTGCTGCCACGGGTGCAGGCCGAATTCGTCCAGGCTCACGGCCATGTACCAGGCGGCCGCATGGCGGTGGTGGCCCAGGGGCGCCTTGGCTCGGCCGAAATGTCGATCGACAGCGATCTGGACCTGGTGATCATCTATGACGCCGATGATGCCGCATCCGATGGCGGCCGGCCGCTTGGGCCATCCCATTACTATGCCCGCCTGGCCCAGCGTTTCATCTCGGCCATTTCGGCGCTGACCGGCGAGGGCCGCCTCTACGAGATCGACACCCGTCTGCGGCCGGCCGGATCGTCGGGGCCGGTGGCCACCCGTCTGGATGCCTTTGGCCGCTATCACCACGAGGATGCCTGGACCTGGGAGCATATGGCCCTGACCCGTGCGCGGGTGATTGCCGCAGACACACCCGAATTGAAGAACGCGCTGGACGCGATCATCCATGAGGTTCTGGTGCGGCCGCGCGACGCCGACAAGGTGACGGCCGAGGTCGCGGACATGCGCCGGCGGATCGCGCAGGAACATGGCACCAATGACTGCTGGTCGGTCAAACATGTCCGCGGCGGTCTGGTCGACCTGGAATTCCTGGCCCAGCATCTGCAACTGATCCATGGTGCCGATCATCCTGATCTGCTGCTGCGTGATACCGCCCTGGTGCTGGAACGTGCCGCCGCTGTGGGATTGATGGCCGATGGCGCCATGCTCGCAGGTGCTGTCCGCCTGCAGCGCCGGATGCTGGGCCTGCTGCGCCTGACGGTCACCGGACGCTTCGATCCGAAAGCTGCGCCGCCGGGGTTGATTTCGGCCCTGGCCCGCGCGGCCGGGCTCGACGATACCGCCGATGCCGAGGCCATCAGCCATATGTTGCAGACCTGCCAGGCCGCCGTGCGCGCCCATTTCGACCGGGAGATCACCGGCGACAGGGCCGCCGGCTGATCCGGCCCGTCATCACCCGTTCACAGACCGCCCATCCCATCCGTCAGCCATCCCATCCCTCAGAAGGTTCAGAAAGATGATCGAAGAAGGTGCCAAGGCCCCGGCGTTCACCATGCCCACCGATGGCGGCGGCGAGATTTCGCTGGAGGCGCTGAAGGGCAAGCGGGTGGTGCTGTATTTCTATCCCCGTGACGACACCCCCGGCTGCACCAGGGAGGCCTGCGCCTTCCGCGACATGCATCCCGATCTGCAATCGCTGGATGCGGTCGTCATCGGGGTGTCGAAAGACACCACCACCTCTCATGACAAGTTCAAGGCCAAGTATGAACTGCCCTTCACCCTGGCCGCCGATACCGACGGTGCGGTCTGCGAGGCCTATGGCGTCTGGGTCGAGAAGACCATGTATGGCCGCAAGTCGATGGGCATCGAGCGCGCCACCGTCCTGATCGACGACGCGGGCACCATCCGCCGCATCTGGCGCAAGGTGAAGGTGGATGGCCATGCCGAGACCGTGAAGGCGGCGATCGAGGCCCTGTGACCTCTGCACGCCATCCCGACATGCCCGCCGCCTCGTTCGCCGTTGCCGCCTGCACGGTTCTGCTGACCGCGGAGCCGCGCGCCAAGGCGGCGGCGGCGCGTGCCCTGCACAGCGCATGGCAGGGCGGTGGCATTCCGGCCCCGGCGCCGGAAGATGCCGCCGCCCTGCCCGATCGCCCGGCCCGGCCGGATCGTCCGGAACTGCTGTCGCCGGCCCGCATGCCCAAACGCGGGCGCGGTGGCAGCACCGCCAGCCGCGTGCGGCTGCTGCACGCGCTGGCCCATATCGAGTTCAACGCCATCGATCTGGCTGTGGACATGGCGGCACGGTTTTCGGCCGTGATCGACCCCGATCCGGTGGTCCAGCGGCGCTTCGCCGATGACTGGCTGGCGATCGCCGATGACGAAGCCCGTCATTTCGGCCTGATCACCGATCGTCTGGCCGATCTGGGCGCCGCCTATGGCGACCAGCCGGCCCATGACGGATTGTGGAGCGCCGCCATGGCCACCGCCCACGACATGCTGGGCCGGCTGGCGGTGGTGCCGATGGTGCTGGAAGCACGCGGCCTGGATGTGACGCCCGAGATGATCCGCCGGCTGGATGCCTTCGGCGACACCGCCAGCGCCGATGCGTTGCGGGTGATCTATGCCGACGAGGTCGGCCATGTCGCGGCGGGGCTGCGCTGGCTGTCACATGCGGCCGAAGCCCATGGCCTCGACCCCCGCCAGGTGTTCCACGACCGGGTCCGCACCCTGTTTCCGGGCCGGGTGAAGCCGCCATTCAACGCCGAGGCTCGCGCACGCGCTGGCATGGCACCCGAGGATTATGAGCCGCTGGCGGATGTCGTCGATCCGGGCGGTCTGCATCCTTGATGATAGATCGGCACATCGGATGCTGCTCGGTCTGACCACGGTTCGTTGGCGCTGTCCGATAATCAGCGGGAAACCATGATTTTCATTTAGGTCAACTGTCCGAAACAAGGCATCATGTGAAGATCGTCGATTATTTGAAGGCCGCGCGCTCGTTGGCGCATCTGCCCGTGTTTCATGATATCGCAGTGTCGTGTCAGACTTAGGATATGGTGGGTATCAGTGCAGACCGAACGCCTGCGCTTAGGGCAGAAAGAGTATCGGCCTGATATCGACGGGCTCAGGGCCATCGCTGTTCTGGGTGTCGTTGCCTATCATGCCGATCTCGGCCCCTTCCCCGGCGGTTTCGTCGGTGTCGACGTATTCTTCGTTATCTCGGGCTATCTGATCACCAGCCTGATCCTGAGCGAATGTGAAGCAGGCCACTTCAGCCTCTGGTCGTTCTGGGCCCGGCGCATCCGTCGGCTGGCACCGGCCATGCTCCTGATGCTGGTGGGGTCCGCCATCATGGCGCATCTGCTGTTCTATCCGCTGGAATTCAAGGCGTTCGCCCGATCGCTCATTGCACAACCATTCCTGCTCGCGAACGTCTTCTTCTATCTGCAGGATCCATATTTCGCGCCGATGTCCGACACCATCCCGCTGCTGCACACATGGTCGCTGGCAGTGGAAGAACAGTTCTACCTGCTGTATCCCCTGCTGCTCTTGCCACTGGCACGTCTCGGCCGCCACGGCCGGATCGGCTGGATCGGGTCAGCCTGCCTCGTGACGCTGGCCATCGGCGCCGGACTGACCATGATCGACCGTCCGGCCGGGTTCTATCTTCTGCCCGGGCGTATGTGGGAGCTTCTGACCGGCGCATTGATCGCCGTGCTGTTCGTCGCCAGTGGCCGTCGATGCCCGACCGGTATCCTCGCCGGCCTTGCGGCTTGTGCCGGGCTTGGCGCCATCGTCATCCCGATGATTTTCTATCACGGACACATGGTTTTCCCCGGGCTTGCGGCTGTGCCGCCGGTGCTCGGTGCCGCTACGCTCCTGATCGCGGGAACGGCAGAGCGACCGCCATTGGTAAGCCGGCTGCTCTCGCTTCGACCATTTGTGTGGCTAGGCCTCGTATCCTACGGCTTCTATCTCTGGCACTGGCCGCTGCTCGTCCTCCAGAAGCAGTTCACGGCCGATCCCTTCTCCGTGCTGCTGACGGCCGACCTATCGGTTCTTGAGCGTATCGGCGCAGCGCTCGCTGCGCTCGTACTGGCCTGGGGCAGCTATCGCTATGTGGAGCAGCCGATCCGCCGGCAGATCCTGCTGCCCCGCCCCCACGCACTGGTCGCGATGTTTGTGATTGCGGCCACCGGCATCTTCGGCTATGGGCTTGCGGCGGAAGCGGGCCTCCTGCGTCGGTTCCCAAAGGCAGAGGATGCCTTTCTGGCCCAGGAAGCCGTATCGGCCCATCGCTGCGGACACTGGCTCAATGGGATGATACCGGGCGACTTCTGTCGGGTCGCAGATGGCCGCCCCGGTCGCGGCGGGGTGCTGTTGCTGGGCGACAGCCACGCCGGCGTCTTGTCATTGCCGCTAGCCGACTCAGTCCGCCGATTCGGGCTGTCGCTTGACGTCAACCGAGTCAAATGCCCAATCGTCAGCGTGCCGATTCCGGCGTCCTGCGCACCCGATGATCACGTGCTGACCAAAGAGATCAGACGGCACGATATCCGCCTGGTGGTTCTAGCTGAACGGTGGGATCGGATGGTGGAGGGGCTTGAGCCCAATGGGGTCGATGCGGTCTGGGGAAGATTGCCCTTTACCGAAGAGGAGCGCCAAAGGCGGGGCGACCTGCTCGAAGCTGCGCTTGTCGAGGCGTTCGACCGATTACGGCGGATGGGTATCCAGGTCGCAGTGATGAAACAGGTACCGCAGATGCCCTTCCTACCAACCCGCCATCTGGCCCAGCGCATCAGGCTGGGGTTGCCGGTCAGAGAGACGGGCAAGATGCTCAGCGATCATCGTGCCTTCAACCGCCACGTGGAGGCTGCCATCAACCGCGCAGCCACAGGACGTGCGATCATCCTTGATCCGAGTCCCCTGCTCTGTGATTCGGATGGTCTCTGCCGGCCTGCCACCCCCTCGGGCACCAGTCGGTATATTGACGAAGATCATCTCTCTCCCATTGGAAGCGCCATGTTGACGCCGATGTTCGATGCGCTGTTGGCGGGACTGCTGGAGGAGAACAGGTGAATGCGGCGCCAGGCTGGATCTGCTCACCATGCGGCGAGTGCTGACTGACCAGCCAGTCTACACCACCGGCCAGACGCAAGAGAGGCCGACGCAAGGCGGACCCGATGGAAGATTAACCCGACAAAAGGCCAGCGGACTGCATAGGGTATTCGATTTACCATAACATTCATGGTTGTTTTTTATATAATAATCATCGTCATTGGTGGATGCCTTACCCCGATGGAGACAACGCCCCTGAACAGCCCCCACCAAATTGGCTCTGATCCGCCGGCCCACCTGGTTCCGCATCCAAGTTCCGACACGATCCTGGCGCCACGCCTGGCATTGTCGCTGCACGATGGCGCCCTTGCCGGGCTTGCCCGCGATTTTCTGGTCAGCGGCAGCCTGAAGCACGCGCTCGACCACCCCCGCTATCTGGAGGGCGAGGCCTGGGCACACTTGCGTGAGAGCTGCGACGACCTGCCGCTCGACGTCTATATGCGCGATGGTGGCCGCTACCGGCGGCGGCGGCTGTCGCGCTTCCAGTTCGACGTGACCGGCAATGTGCTGAGGGCAGCACCGCCCCGCGCCTATAATCAATCCTCGGCGATCAACTACCTGAACGGCGATATCGATCGCCATTACGAGCCCCTGGTGCCGGCGGTCTATCACAACCCACTGCTCGACGCGCTGCTCCGGGCCTTCGGCCGGGCACTGGCGGTCGTCGACGGGGTCGATCGCTGGCAGGTGAACGTCCATCAGGCACGGATCACCGCCACGCCGCACGACATCGGCAAGCCGGTGCCCGAAGGCGTGCATCGCGACGGCACCCGCTATTCACTGCTGCTGATGCTGAACCGGATCAATGTCGATGGCGGCCACAGCATCGTTCACGACAACGACAAGCGGCCGGTTTTTGAGCGCACCATGACCGATCCGGGCGATTTCATCATCCTGCTGGATCCGCTGACCTATCACGACGTCACCCCCATCACCCCGGCTGACGGCGTGAATGCGGCCTTCCGCGATATGCTGGTGGTGGAATTCAACCATTTGGACGGTCCGCAGGATGGCGCGGGCCGGCTGCCGGGGGCACCCCACCAGCCGCACGCGGCACCACCGCGCTGACAAAATCAGCGATCAGCCCAGCCACGCGCGGGTCCGGCCGGACACCCGGCGCGGTATAGGCGGCAATATTGGCCGCACGGTCGACCGGTGCCGGCTTGAAGACGTGGTTGAGCCCGCCCAGGATCTGGACCCGGGTTCCCTGCGGCCGGGCGCCCGCCAGCCGGCGGGCATCGGCCACGGTCACCTGAAGGTCGCGGTCGCCCTGAAGGATCAGCACCGGGCCGCGCAGGCTCTCGATGATCGCCGCCGGGTCGACGCCCAGCCACGAGATCAGATAGGGTTGCACGCTGGCCCGGAACAGCGGCGCCAGATCCAGCGGCACCCCGTCAACCTGCCGCCCGGCGATCAGTTCGGCCAGAATCCGGCGGGCGCGGCTGCGCGTGGCGTCATCCATCGGCGCCTGATCGATCTGCCGCGCCAGCGTGCGCCCGGCAGGCTCTCCGGCCGTCGCCGCCAGGATCACGCCATCGGCTGCCACGCGGCGGGCAGCCAGCAGGGCCAGCAGGCCGCCTTCGCTGTGGCCCATGGTCACGACAGCGGCACCCGCCGCCAGCCTGCGCGCCGCCCGTGTCCAGCGCGCGGCATCGCCCGCCAGCATGTCGAGCGTCATCGCCGCCTCATCCGGGGCGGCGGCAGCGCTGGCGCCCACGCCCCGCTTGTCCACGCGCAAACTGGCGATGCCACGGCCCGCCAGATCCTCGGCCAGCGCGCGCTGCATGTCGGTGCGAAATCCCGGCTGGTTGCCGTCGCGGTCCGTGGGCCCCGACCCGGCCAGCATCAGCACCACGGGCAGGGCGGCGTCGGCACTGGCGGCACAGGGAAATGCAAAGCTGCCAAACAGCTCCGGCGCGTCGGGCGCGGGAGACGCGGTGATCGCAATCACGCGTTCACACATGTCCGCCGCCAGGACGGGGGATGCGTCCTGCGCGCGGCCATGGCCCGAAAACAGCACGGCCGTGGCAGCAAGCGCCGCCACGGCCGTGATGACCGGAAGACCTGCCAGCCTGAGGGGCCGGCACCGCATCAGTCCAGATCACCGACATCGCCGGAACGACCCTCGACGCGGGCGGACAATGCCGCCTGCATGAAGGCATCCAGGTCACCATCCAGCACCGCCTGGGTGTTGCCGGTTTCAACCCCGGTGCGCAGATCCTTCACCATCTGATAGGGATGCAGCACATAGGAGCGGATCTGGTGACCCCAGCCGATATCGCTCTTGGCATCCGCTTCCGCCTGGGCCTTTTCCTCGCGCATGCGGATTTCGCGCTCGTACAGCCGCGCCTTCAGCATGCCCATCGCGGTCGCACGGTTCTTGTGCTGCGACCGGTCCTGCTGGCACTGCACCACGATGCCGGTCGGGACATGGGTGATGCGGATCGCGCTGTCGGTCCGGTTGACGTGCTGGCCACCAGCGCCCGATGCCCGATAGGTATCGATGCGCAGATCCTTGTCGAGGATCTCGATATTGATGGTGTCGTCGATCACCGGATAGACATGCACGGCGGCAAAGCTCGTCTGACGACGGGCCTGGCTGTCGAATGGCGAAATCCGCACCAGACGATGCACGCCGGTCTCGGTCTTCGACCAGCCGAAGGCGTTCTGGCCCTTGATCTGAAGCGTCGCCGACTTGATGCCCGCCTCTTCTCCGTCGGTTTCTTCAACGATCTCGGTCTTGTAGCCATGGCCTTCCGCCCAGCGCGTATACATGCGCAACAGCATCAGGGCCCAATCCTGGCTTTCGGTGCCGCCGGCGCCGGCATGCACCTCCAGATAGGCGTCGTTGCCGTCGACCTCGCCCGAGAGCAGGCTTTCGACCTTCAGGGTCAGAAGATCCTGATGCAGCCGGGCAAGCGAAGCCTGCGCTTCGTCGACCACACTGTCATCTTCTTCCATCTCGCCCAGTTCGGCGAGTTCCAGATCATCGCGGAACGCCTGATCCAGCTTGCGATAGCGCTCCACCGCGCCATCCAGCTGGGTGCGTTCGCGCATCACCTTCTGCGCGCGCGCCGGGTCATCCCAGAGCTTGGGGTCTTCCGAGAGAGCGTTCAGCTCTTCGAGCCGAATAAGCGCGTTCTCCCAGTCAAAGATACCTCCTCAGCAGCCCGAAGGTCTGCTCGATCTCGTCGGCCAGCGACTTGATCTCGGCGCGCATGTGCACGTCCTCCTGTTGATGGGGCAGGCCACGGCCGGAGCCAGGCCGTCAAGATGTTCACGCCATGTCCATGATGCGGTCAGGGCAACCGGCGCCGCTCAGTACAAACCGCCCGGGCCCGGGACGTTGGCACCGCCATAGGGGCTGGGCGGGCGACCGGTCGACGATCCATCGCCGCCAGGTGCCACATCGTTCAGATAGTCATCATAGGCCGCCTCGCCGGCAACCGTGGTCGGCTCGGTGCCGGGTTTGAACGCCTCGGTGATCACCGAGGCGGTGCCGGGACCGGGCAGCAGACCGGTTTTGGCATCGATGCGGACCAGCCTGATACCGCTCGGCGTGCGGAATGGTGTGGCCGGCGCGTTGCTGAGCGCGCCCTTCATGAACTCGATCCAGATCGGCAGTGCCGCAGATGCGCCCTGCTCCTTGTCGCCGAGCGACCGTGGCGTGTCGAAACCGACATAGACGCCCACCACGAGATCGGGGCTGAAGCCCATAAACCAGGCATCGAAGCTGTCATTGGTGGTACCGGTCTTGCCCGCCAGCGGCTTGCCGATCGATGCAGCGCGCCGGCCGGTGCCGCGCTGGATGACGCCTTCCATCACATGCACAAGCTGATAGGCATCGCGCGGGTCCAGCACCTGCTCACGCGCATCGGGCAGGCGCGGTGCCTGCAATCCAGGCTGCCAGGCTGCTACAGAACAAGCCTCGCAAGGACGCTGATCGCGGCGATAGATCGTCTTGCCCTCGCGATCCTGAACCCGTTCGATCAGCGCCGGTTCCACGCGCCTGCCGCCATTCACCACCATGGCATAGGCGGTCGACAGCCGCATCAGCGTGGTCTCGCCGGCGCCGAGCGCCGTCGATAGATAGGCCGGCCAGTCGCCGATGTTCAACCGCCGCGACAGATCGGCGATGGTATCGGCGCCAAGCTCGCGCGCCAGACGCACCGTCATCAGATTGCGCGACTGTTCAACGCCCACCCGCAGGGTCGAGGGTCCATAGAAACGGCCGCTGTAATTCTTCGGCCGCCAGGTCTCTAGCCCTGCCCCCTGCTCCAGCGCCAGGGGCGCGTCCTGCACGATCGATGCCGGCGTCCAGCCATGCTCGAAGGCCGACAGATACACGAACGGCTTGAACGACGATCCCGGCTGGCGCTGCGCCTGGGTCACGCGGTTGAACTCGCTGGCGGCGAAATTGAAGCCGCCGGTCATCGCCAGCACCCGTCCGGTATGCGGGTCCATGGCGACGATCCCGCCTGAGACATCAGGCACCTGGACCAGCTTCAGGGCGGTGGCGGCGGGCTTCGGTGCCGGCGCCTCGCCGTCTTCGGCACGACGTTCGGCTTCGGCCGCGATCTCGGTCGGGTCGTTGGCTGGCGCCACAGCGACGACATCGCCCACCGATACCACCTCGTCGACCGCCCGGACCGCCGGTCCACGCCGGTCGACCGACACGTATTTCCGCGCCCATTTCACCGCGTCGAGATCCAGCGTGCCGGCGGAACCATCGGCGAAAGCCAGCCGCGCGGTGCTTTTCGACGCCTCAACCACCGCCGCATAGCGCCAACCTGGTACCAGCGGGTGGTCGCGGCCCAGATCGGTCAGCTTTTTGGTCATCGCCTCCGCATCGGTGGCATCGACGGTCGACACAGCCCCCCGATAGCCATGACGGCGGTCATAGGACACCAGACCGTCACGCAGCGATTTGTCGGCCAGCGCCTGCATCTTGGGGTCGACCGTGGTCAGAACGCTGAGCCCACCTTCATAGAGCGCATCCGTGCCGAAGCGGTTGGCAAGATCGCGGCGGACCTCTTCGACAAAATAATCGGCGCGTGCCAGATCCTCGCCGCCACGCGGCCGGGTGACCAGCGGCGTGGCCCGGGCAGTCTCGGCATCCTGTGGCGTCAGATAGCCATCCTCGGCCATGCGACCCAGAACCCAGTCCCGCCGGGCCTTGGCGGCGTCGGCGCGGCGGATGGGATGATAATTGTTCGGCGCCTTGGGCAGTGCCGCCAGATAGGCGGCTTCCTCAGGCGTCAACTCGTCCAGCGACTTGTCGAAATATTCCAGCGCAGCAGCGCCCACGCCATAGGCGCCATAGCCCAGATAGATCTCGTTCAGATACAGCTCAAGGATGTGATCCTTACTGAAGGCACGCTCGATCCTGAGCGAGAGCAGCGCCTCCTTGACCTTGCGCTCGATCGAGACCTCGTTGGTCAGCAGGAAATTCTTGGCCACCTGCTGGGTGATCGTCGAGGCGCCGATCGGCCGGCGATCGCTGGCGATGTTATCGATATTGGTGACCGCCGCCCGGAGAATGGCGACCACGTCGATACCGGGGTGCTGATAGAAATTCTGATCCTCGGCGGCGATGAAGGCATTCTTCACCACCTCGGGGATCGCCTCGATCGGCACGAAAACCCGCTTCTCGCGCGCATATTCATCCAGCAACCGGCCATCACCGGCATAGACCCGGGTCACGGTCGCGGGCTGGTAATCGGCCAGTTGGTCGAAATTCGGCAGGTCGCCATCATACATCGTCACGCCGTAATACAGCGCAGCGCCGCCCGCGACCAGAAGCAGGATAAAAGCGGTCAGAAGAACACCGAACAGGCGGATCAGGCTCATGAGCTGCGCATGTCCGCAGGCTTCAGCCGGCGGCTCCCAGATGATTGACGGTCACTGCCGACCGATGATGAACGGCCGGCATGACGATTGGCCGGGAGTGTGGCGACGATGCGCGCCCGCGTCAATCGCAGGCCTGTGTGCCGTGCATTGCAAGGATCGCAGGCATGGCGTCGTCCAGCCGATGCGTGGGTCGCCCTCCGGCCATCTGGCCCCTGACCGCCGCGGGCGCCGCAGATCAGAGCCGGCTCCAGGTCTGCTCGGCCGCGAAGAACTGATCGACGGCAGACACCATGCCGCGCACCAGTCGCGACCGGTGCGACGGATCCTGAAGCACCTTTTCATCCTGCCGGTTCGACAGGAAGCCGGTTTCGATCAGCACCGACGGCATGTCGGGCGCCTTCAGCACCGCAAACCCGGCCGACCGGACCGGCTTGCGCAGCAATTCCGTATGCGGTTGAACCTGACCGATGATATGGCCGGCAAAGCGGGCGGAGAGGTTCATGGTCTCACGCCGCGCAAGATCGATCAGGATCGATGTCACCTCGGCGCTTTCCGTCGACAGGTCGACGCCGGCGATCAGATCGGCCTTGTTCTCGCTGTCGGCCAGTTCGGCGGCAACGCCGTCCGAGGCGCGTTCGGACAGGGTATAGATCGAGAGCCCCCGGGTGCGGGGATTGCCCACCGAGTCCGCATGGATCGAGATGAACAGCTCGGCATCGGCGGCCCGTGCGATCGACACCCGGTCGCGCAGGCGGATGAAAATATCGCGGTCACGTGTCAGTACCGGCTTGTAGCGGCCGGTCTTTTCCAGTTCCACGGCCAGTGCCTTGGCGAAGGCGAGCGTGATCGACTTTTCCTGAACGCCGGAAATGCCGATCGCACCCGGATCGATGCCGCCATGGCCGGCGTCGATGGCGACCACCCGACGGCCGTCGGCGCGCTGACGCGGCTTCACCGCATCGGGCAGCGCCGGCGCGGCGCTCAAGGTCTGCGACGCGGCCGAGGGTGAGGCCGCGGCAACCTTGGTGCCGTCGAAGCGGTCCTCGGGCTCGCCCTTCAGCGTCGCTTTCGCGAAGGCCTGGGGCGTGGTGCGTGACAGGTCGACCACGAAGCGCGGCGGCATGCCGTCCTGGGCCGGCAATACGAACATGGCGTCGATCTGTGACGGCTGGGTCAGATCCAGCACCATGCGATAGACACCGGGCTCGAACAATCCCACCCGATATCGCGCGATCAGGCCTGCGCCGTCATTCTCGCCGCGGTCCAGGATCTGCCAGTCGAGGCCACGGAAATCGATCACCACCCGGTCGGGACCGGAGAGGGTGAAGGCCCGGAAATCCACCCGCCGGTCCAGATCGATCGCCAGGCGGGTCTTATCCGGGTGCAGGCCGAAGCGCAGGCCCGTCGCTCGTGCCACATCGGCGGCACCGGCCTCGGCCACGCCGGTACCCGGCAGGATGACCCCGCTCAGGCACAGCAGCGACAACAGAACCAGCGACATCAGCCTGCGCACGATCCGGCCCATATCCGCGCCGCCACGGCCGGCACAAGGCGGCCGCGCCGGAGAGGCTGCGGGGCGAAGGAGGTGTGTGCAGACGGCAGGCGACGACATGTGACGGCTCCACGAGGCGTCCGGCGGCATATCACGGACCGGCGCAAAAGCCGCCCGCGGACGGGCGATCCGAATGGGCGGCAGCGCGGGTGACTCATTTGCTTATAGGCGCAACTCGCTCAATCTTTCAATGTGTTTATCTGCGTTGTTGGCACTTGGCATTAAGTATGTGGCTGGCGTGTTACGCAGCATCCGGTCACCGGCCAGGCCGGCTGAACGGGGCCGCCGCATCACATGACCGTCGACATGCGCTTGCCCTGTCGCCTGATTGCAACAGCGCGATTGTGGAAGGGCTGCGACCTGTTCTATAGTGCGCGCGCCTGGAACGGTCTGGTGATCGACGGGCTCCGCGCTTTTGTGTGGAGCCCAGGTTGTGACCCGGGGCGGTGCAGGACGGAATTCCGTATGGCTGGTGGATGAGGACCGGGTCACGTCCAATGGGCGATCCCCAAGGCCTCCCAGGCTCTGGATGAGCGCCCCGGCCGACGGTTGAACCCGCCGCAAGGCCAGGATGACGGCAACCGCTGACGTGCCCGCCCGCAACTTCGGACGGCACAGCCGGCCGGGATCCACGACTTCCTGACGAGGTGGCGGAGGACCGTGGTGAACCGCAATTTGGCGGTGGGCCCGGCCCGACGACTAAGGAACGGTCATGAACGACGCGCGCGATTTCGCGCACAGCGTCGGCCGCGCGGACCACGAGGCGTCCCCCGATGCCACATCTGTCTGAGCGCCCGTCGTCCAGCCCCCGAGGGCTTGCCTGCTGCCGATTTTTCGGCGGTACGGATATCGTCGTCCTGATGCCGTTTCCCATCCTCACGACACCGGTCCTGACCGTGCCGCCTGCCGCCGCTGCCGATACCGGCATCCGGGCCGCAGACGGCCGCTGGCCTGCGCGTCGTTCCTCCACATCCTGCCCGACGGATCGGCGCCGCCTCAGACCGGCCGGCGCCCGTCGTGGTCATATCCGGAGTTCCACGCTCGATGACGAAGCGTATGCTGATCGACGCGAACCACCCCGAAGAGATGCGGGTGGTCGTCACAAACGGCAATCGGCTTGAAGAATTCGATTTCGAAACGTCGACCAAGAAGCAGCTGAAGGGGAATATCTATCTCGCCAAGGTGACCCGCGTCGAACCCTCGCTTCAGGCAGCGTTCGTCGATTATGGCGGAAACCGCAACGGGTTCCTGGCATTCAGCGAAATCCATCCCGATTATTTCCAGATCCCGGTCGCCGACCGCGAGGCGCTGGTGCGCGAGGTTGAAAAGGCTGCGCGCGAGGACGCCGAGCGCGACGCCAAGGCCGATGCCGCCGAGGGGCCCGAGATCGAGGAAGTCGGCGGATCGGATGTCGACGACATCGCCGCCGGCGGCGCGAGCCGCCGCCGCATGCAGCCGCATCGCCAGTACAAGATCCAGGAAGTCATCAAGAAGCGGCAGCTGATCCTGGTCCAGGTAGCCAAGGAAGAGCGCGGCACCAAGGGAGCCGCCCTCACCAGCTATATCTCGCTGGCCGGGCGCTATTGCGTGCTGATGCCGAACACCGCCAATGGCGGCGGCATCTCGCGCAAGATTTCCGACGCCCGCACCCGCAAGAAGCTGCGCGAGACCCTGGCCGAGCTGGGTGCGCCGTCGGGCATGAGCGTGGTGCTGCGCACCGCCGGCGCCGAGCGCACCAAAACCGAGATCAAGCGCGACTATGAATATCTGTCGCGGCTGTGGGATGACATCCGCGAGCGCACTTTGTCGTCGCGCGCGCCGGCCCTGATTTATGAAGAGGCCGACATCATCAAGCGGTCGATCCGCGATATCTATACCAACGACATCGACGAACTGATGGTCGAGGGTACGGAAGGCTATCGCGCCGCCAAGGAATTCATGCGGATGCTGATGCCCAGCCGGGCGCGGCTGGTGAAGCTGTACAGCGACCGGATTCCGCTGTTCCACCGCTTCCAGATCGAAACCCAGCTGGCATCGATGCACAGCGCGATCGTCCGGCTGCCGGCAGGCGGCTACGTGGTGATCAACCAGACGGAAGCGCTGGTCGCGATCGACGTCAATTCGGGCCGCTCCACGCGTGAGCGCAACATCGAAGAGACCGCGCTGAAGACCAATCTGGAGGCCGCCGAAGAGGTGGCCCGCCAGTTGCGCCTGCGCGATCTGGCCGGCCTGATCGTCATCGACTTCATCGACATGGACGACCGCAAGAACAACCGTGCGGTCGAACGGCGCCTGAAGGATGCGATGAAGGCCGATCGTGCCCGCATCCAGCTTGGCCGGATCAGCGGCTTCGGTCTGCTGGAACTGTCGCGCCAGCGCCTGCGGCCGTCGCTGATCGAGGCCAGCACCATGCAGTGCCCGCATTGCGGCGGCACCGGCCTGGTCCGCTCGGTCGAAAGCACCGCCCTCGCCGCTCTGCGTGCGGTCGAGGAGGAAGGCATCCGCGAGCGCACCGACGAGCTGGTGCTGCGCGTGCCGACCGAGGTGGCTCTGTACATCTTCAATCATAAGCGCGAGATGCTGGCGGATATCGAGGACCGCTATCTGTTCCGCGTGCTGGTGGAAGCCGCCGACAACCTGACCCCGCCGACGCCGTATGAACTGGAGCGCACGAAACAGCGCAAGGAAGGCGAAATCCCCGAGCGCGCCGAGCGGCCCGACCGGCCGCTGACCGCCCAGTCGTCTGCCGCCGCCGCCGATGCCGCGCGTATCGCCGCCGAGGATGCCGAGGACGAGGCCGCCGCGGCCGCACTGGAAGAGATCGAGGCCGCGGAGGCCGCGGCCGAGGCCGCAGCGGAAGCCGCAGCCGCGGCACCGGCCGAAAGCCGCGCGCCCGTCGAGGCAGAGCCCGAGGCTGAGGCCGATACCAATGGCGACGACGAGCGGGCGCGCCGCAAGCGCCGTCGCCGGTCGCGCCGGCGGAAGCGCCGTGACGACGAGACCGGCAGCAGTGAGTCCGCCGATACCGGCGCCGATGATGACGACGAGGACGAGGACGACGACCGCGCCGACATCGACGTCGACGTCGAGACCGAGACCGCCGAAAGCAGCGGAACCAGTGCTGCCGACGATGAGACCGCCGACGAGCGCGCACAGCGCGGCGAGGACGAGGGTAACCGCCGTCGTCGTCGGCGCCGGCGGCGGCGCCCCACAAATGGTGAGGCCCGTGCGACCGATACCGGCGAGGATGCCGGAGACGACGCCGACGAGGCTGACACCGCCGTGACGCCGGCCGTCGCTGATGCGGAAGCCGAGGTCGCGGTCGCCGAGACCGCCGTGGCCGAGGCGCCGGTCGCCAGCACCGAGGCGATGGATGCCGCCGCGCCGGATGGCCCGGCTGGTGAGCCGGATCGTGCCGCGGAGGAGGCCCACGCTGAGGAGGCCTATGCCGAGGAGGGGCGCGCCGAAGAAGGCCGCAACCGCCGTCGCCGTCGTCGGCGGCGTCCGCTCGGCACCGATGCGGTGACTGATGCGGAAGCCGAGGTGGTGGGTGCCGTGGCCGCCACCGGGCGCCCGACGGGCGTGACGGTGATCGAGGTGCCCATGCCGGAGATGCCGACACCGGAGGCATCGACGCCGGCGGAGGCCGCCGTCGCCGATGAGGCGCCTGCGGTCGAGGCGCCGGCTGCCGAGATACCGGCAACCGAGGCACCTGTCGCCGAGGCGGCGGTCTCCGAGGACGCCGCCGAGGCGGTGAGCGAGGCGCTGGCGCCGGACGTGGTTGACGCCGAAGCGGTTGAAGCCGCGCCGGTTGAAGCCGAAGCGGTTGAAGCGGAGACGGTCGCCGAGGCCGCGCCGGCAAAGCCGCGTCGGCGCCGCAAGGTCGCGGAGCCGGCTGCCGCCGAGGCCACGGAGGCCACGCCGGCACCGCGCCGTCGCCGCAAGGCAACGGAGGCTGCGGAAACCGCCGAGGCTGAAGCGCCTGCCGCCGCCCCGAAGCGGAAGCGGGCCACGAAGGCCGATGCCACCAAGACCGCGGCGAAGGCCACCACCAAACCGGCTGCCACCCGCCGCCGCACCAAGGCCACCGAAACTGCCGAGCTCGTCGCCACCGACGACGCCACGGCAGCCAGGCCGCGCCGTCGGCGCAAGGTCGCCGATGCCGCAGTGGTCGGGGCCCTGCCCGCCGAAATGACGGTGATCAGTGGTCCCGATGCCGCAGTGCCGGCGGTCGAGGCGCCCGAAGGTGCCGCCCCGGTGATCGATGGTCCGCTGGCGCATGCGCCGGCCGACAGCCAGATCACCGAGGCTGCGTCTGGCGATGTGGCGACTGGCGAGGGGGCGTCTGGCGAGGGGGCATCCGCCGAGGTGTCGCCTGATCAGTCCGCCACCGAAGGCGACCGCGATGCCGCCGAAGCTGACGATGCGCAGGCGCCAGCCCCGCATCCGGCCGGCGACGCGCCGGTGGCCGAGGCGGCGGTTGTGCCGCCGGCCGACACCGCGGCCAAGACGGCGGCGCGCCCGCGCCGCGGCTGGTGGGCGGCCCGCGACCGCGGCTGATGCCGCGATCCTGACCGTTGCACGCAACGAACAAGGGGCTGCCGGATCACGCCGGCAGCCCCTTTTCCTATCCTGACGCCGGGGTGCGTGAACGCACCCGGCATAGCCTGATCGGTCAGGCAACCTTGCCGACGCCGAAGCTGCGGCGCATCCAGCCGTCCAGCCGGTCAACCACCTGCACCATGTCGTCAGTGCTGCCGGCAAAGGCCATGCGCAGATAGTGATGGCCCTTGAATGGATCGAAATCGATGCCCGGCGTGGCGGCAATGCCGGCTTCATGCAGCATCCGGCGGCAGAAGGCGGTGCTGTCCATGCTGTAATCCGAAATGTCGGCCCAGACATAGAAGGCGCCGTCGATGGGTGCGATGCGCGTGAAACCCACGCCCGGCAGCCCCTCCAGCAGCACGCGCCGGTTCTCGGCATAGCGCTTCACCGCGATCTCGGCCTCGTCATAGCCATCGAAGGCCGCAGTCGCCGCGATCTGAGAGAGAGCCGAGGGCGACAGGAAGAAATTCTGGGCCAGTTTCTCGGCGGTGCGCGCCATGTCGTCCGGCAACACCATCCAGCCCATGCGCCATCCGGTCATGGCGAAATATTTCGAGAAGCTGTTCACCACGATCGGCGCCTGTGAGTAATTCAGCGCCGAACGGGTGGCCGCGCCATAAGTGAGGCCGTGATAGATTTCATCGGAGATCAGGGTGATACCCTTGGCCTCGCAATAGCGGACCAGAGTTTCCAGTTCCTCGGGCTTCAGGGTGGTGCTGGTCGGGTTGGACGGGCTGGCGACGATCAGGCCGTCGATCGGCTTGTCCAGCGCCTCCAGATGGGCGACCGTCGGCTGAAACCGGCTCTCGGGCCCGGTCTCGATCGACACCACCTCGATATTCAGCGCCTTCAGGACATTGCGGTATGACGTATAGCCCGGCTCCGCCATCGCCACCCGCGCGCCGGCATCGAAGGCCGCAAGGAAGGCGATGGTGAAACAGCCGGAGGCACCATGGGTGATGACGATCCGCTCGATCGGCAGATCGACCCCATACCACGCGCGGTAATGATCGGCGATCCGCCGCCGCAGCGCCGGCTGACCGGCACCTTCGGTATAGCCGAAGGCCGGCCCGTCGAGGGCGCGACGGGCGGCTTCCAGGGCCGGGCGCGGCGCACCGGTCGATGGTTGCCCCACCTCCATATGGATGATGTGGCGACCCTGGGCTTCCAGCGCATTTGCCTCCGCCAGAACTTCGAGGGCGTGGAATGGCGGGATCTGCGACCGGCGCGAGACGGGCATTTGTCGGTTGTCCTTGGACTGCGGCACGACATCCGGCCCGCCTGCCGGGCATCGATGGCAGGCTGACCGGGCGGATGCATCGGGATGGTGTCCGCGATGATAGGAAACAGGTGCTCCCGCATCAAACAAAACCACAGGTTATATCTGATGCGGGAAACATGGCCCCTCAGGGCAGGCGATCAGCGGATGGCGAGGCCCGGCGAGGCCGGCGACACCAGCGCATTGCAGCGCTGATCGCTCGACGGGATGCCGTTGGCGCAGGCCGCGGCGCTGACATCGGCACCCGCGCTGCCAGCGGCGGCAACTGCCTGATCCAGCGCCTCGCCGCCATAGAAGTTACCGACCAGCTTTGACATCGCCGGCACGGCACCTGTACCGGTAGTGGCCGCCGCCATATAGGGTTTGCGGATGTTCTCGTTGATCGCCAGCACCGCGGCACCCGATGCCAATGCACCGGCATCGGCGGGCCGGGCGGCGATGATGCCGGTGTCGTCGCCCATCCGGCCGATGCCGAAGGCGGCCCCTTGCGTGAAGGTGCAGGCAACGGCGACACCGACGCGATCCACCACGACGACCCCGGATTGAACGGCATCACCGCCCCCGGCGACCGGCGTCACACCGGTGCGCACCCCGGCCACCCCGTCCAGTGCCGCGGCACCACCGGTCCCCGCAATGGTCACCAGATCGAAATTGCCATAGGGCCGCGACGGCGCATCGGCTGCAACCGGCTGGTACAGCCGCAGGTCATCGGCCCGCAGGGTCACACCCGCCTTGGCGAAATCGTCGATCATCCGGCGCCCGAGCGGCCCGCTATAGAGGGCGCCGGGGCCTTCGGTGCGGATCGAGCCAAGCGACGCCGCCAGATCCGGCCGATGCATCTGGTTGCCCTGCGCCAGACTGCCGAAGGTGCGGGCCAGCGCCGGCGAGGCGCCGATGATCTCGCGATAGGCGGCAAGATCGGCGGCGAAAGCCGTCGACACCGGCGCACCGAACCGCGCCAGTTGCTCGCCGGGCGATACCAGCTGCGGCCAGCGGAGCGTGCCGTACTGTGCCTGCATGGCATACAGTCCACGAGCGAAACCGGGCACGGCGACGGTCTCGCCCGCCACCGCCGCCCGCGGCATGAAGTCGAAGGACTGCGCCGTCTGTGGCTGTTTGGTCCGCGGCGGCTGCGCCTTATAAACCACGCAGGCACCGCCGCCGCCAAGACCGACCCGGCTTGGCAGGGTCACCGTCTGGGCGATGGCGATGGCCACGGCCGCATCGACGGCGCTGCCACCGGCCGACAGAATGTCGCGTCCGACCAGCGCCGATCGCGGTTCGTCGGTCGCGACCAGACCAATGAAACCGGTGACCGCGTCCACCCGGCCGACTTCGACACGCGGACTGCAGCCGGCCGCCAGCGCCGCGGCGCCGATCGCCACCAATGCCGAGGACCGGGTAATCGTGAAGGGCCGGGCAACCACGAAGAACCGGTCCGGGCCGGCTGCGTCGCGGAATTGCCACCGATGCCGAGATTGACGGGCCTGGATTGCACCCCTACGTTCGAGGGAATCATCCGGGGTCCGCATCGTGCGCTCAAGCTTCCTCCGCATCGCCGTCCTTATCTGCTTCCTGATCGTGTCGGGGATGAGTGCCGTAGGACCGGCCTCGGCGCAACGGGCGGGGCTGTCGTTCATCCGTGACGCCGAGGTGGAACATACCATCCGGCAGATAGCGACTCCACTGTTCAAGGCCGCCGATCTCGACCCGGCATCGGTCGACATCCATCTGATCCGCGACAATGCGATCAACGCCTTCGTCGGCGGCGGCATGCATCTGTTCATCTTCACCGGCCTGCTGATGGCCAGCGACAACCCGAACCAGCTTGCCGGCGTCATCGCCCATGAAACCGGCCACATCGCCGGCGGCCATCTGTCGCGCATCGGCGGTGCCGTGGAAATGGCGACCGCACAGGCCATTGCCTCGGCACTGCTGGGTCTGGCGATCGGGGTCGCCGGCGGCAGCGCCGATGCCGGCATGGCGATCGCCATGGGTGGCCAGCAGATGGCCCAGCGCGGCATGTTGAGCTTCAGCCGTGCGCAGGAGAATTCAGCCGATCAGGCCGGCATCCGCTTCCTGCACCGAGCGGGGGAATCGGCGCAGGGCATGCTGGAATTCTTCCAGAAGCTCGACAATCAGAGCCTGCTGATCGGCAGCCGCCAGAGCCCGTATCTGTCCACCCATCCCATGGCCGCCGACCGGGTGCGGGTGGTCGAGAATGTGGTGGCGCAGGAAAGCGGCGTGCGGGCGGCGGCCACGCCCGAAGAACAGATGGCCTATGACCGGATGATCGCCAAACTGAAAGGCTTTCTGGACCCGCCGGGCCGCACGCTGGCGACCTATAAGGCCGACGACCGGTCGGTGCCGGCCCGCTATGCCCGGGCCATCGCCTATTATCGTCAGGCCGATCTGGACAACGCCCTGCCCCTGATCCGCGGCCTGATCGCCGAACAGCCCGATGACCCGTATTTCCACGAGTTGGAAGGCCAGATCCTGTTCGAGAATGGCCGGGTCAGCGATGCGATCGCGCCCTATCGGCTGGCGGTCGAGACGTCGAACCATGCGCCGCTGATCTCGGTCGGGCTGGCGCAGGCGCTGATCGAGACCGGCCAGGACGCCGCCTATACGGAAGCCCAGTCGCTGCTGGAGGCGGCAACCGCCGCCGACCGCGACAACGCCACCGCCTGGCGCCTGCTGGGGATCGCCTATGGCCGCGCCGGGCGCATGCCGCAGGCGTCGCTGGCGCTGGCGGAATATAATGCCCAGGTCAATCGCTGGGAGGAAGCGGTGGTCCAGGCGACACGGGCACGCGACAACCTGCCGGTCGGCTCGCCCGGCCAGTTGCGCGCGGATGACCTGGTTGAATATGCCAAACGCCAGCGCGAAGAAGCCCGTGCCCAGCGCTGACGACGATAACAGTCCGGGCCGCCATGCCGGCCCCTCAGACGTGAAAGATGCGTAATTCCATGTCGAAATTCATCGTACCGGTCGTGGCCCTGGTCATGGGCGCCATCGGCGGTGCCGCCACGACGTTGGTGATGGACCGCGTGCTGGCGGTCGATCCGGCGGCCCAGGCCCGCGCGGGCGAGGATATGGTCCGGGATGTCCTGATCCGCGAACCCGAACTGGTCGTCGACAGCATCCGTCGCTGGCAGGCCGATCAGAAATCCGCCGAGGCCCAGGCGCAGAACACAGCAATCGCCGAAAGCCGCGATCAACTCGTGTCTGACAACCGCGATCCGGTGGTCGGCCCGGGCGATGCGCCGGTCACCGTGGTGCAGTTCTTCGACTATCGCTGCCCCTATTGCCGGCGGGCGATGGTGACGGTGGACCAGTTGATCAGCAAACGCGACGATATCCGCGTGGTCTATAAGGAATTCCCGATTCTGGGCCCGGATTCCCTGGTCGCCGCCCGCGCGGCACTGGCAGTGCAGGCGATCGCGCCGGCGCAGTACCCTGAGATCCACCAGGCGCTGATGACCGCGCAGGGCAGTCTGACCGAAGACCGGGTGCTGGCCCTGGTCAGCGATCGCGGGGTCGATGCCGACGCCGTGAAGGCTCGCATGCAGTCGCCCGAGATCGAGACCCATCTGCGCGAGACCATGGCCCTGGCCCAGCGCCTGGGCATCGGCGGCACCCCGGCCTTCGTGATCGGCGACACGCTTCTGCCCGGCGCGGTCGAACTGGACGCGCTGGAACAGGCGGTCGACAGCGCCAAAGGCTGAGCCGGTCAGTTTTGGCCTGTGACGCCATCAATGCCCTGCGGGGCGGAAACCGTGAGGCCCCGTGCCGCCAGCACCTGCGGGGCCAGACGGACAAGGTCGGTGAAGCGGGCTGCCACCAGATCGGCCCCCTCGGCCATGCGGGCGGGGCCATGGCCCCAGCCGGCGAAGATGCAGGGCAGCCCGGCGCCGCGGGCGGCGGCGACGTCGTTTGCGTGGTCGCCGACCATCACGGCGGGCGCATGGTCCAGCCCGGCGGCGGCAAGCGTCATCGTCAGATGGCGCGGGTCGGGCTTCGAGACGGCGAAGCTGTCGCCGGCGCCGATGCCGTCGAAACGATCAAGCAGGCTGAGGCCCGCCAGCATGGCGCGGGTGGCGGCCTCAGGCTTCTTGGTGCAGACCAGAACCGCCCAGCCGGCGGCGCGGAACGCGTCGAGGGTTTCGGCGACGCCGGCGAAGGCCGTGGTCAATTCGGCCGCATGGGCGGTGTAGTCGGCCAGAAACCGGTCGTGGGCCGCCTCGATCATCGGCAGCCCACGCGCGGCCAGCACCCGCTCGACCAGTTTGCGCGGTCCGTCGCCCAGATAGCCGGCGATTTCGGGGCCCGTCACCGACCGCAGGCGCAGTTCCGCCATCAGCCGGTTCATGGCTGCGGCGAAATCGGGAACGGCATCAACGACTGTGCCATCCAGATCGAGAATAAGGGCGGGGCGGGTCATCGGTCGGGCTCCGGAAAGGGCGGGGCCGCAGCATAGCAGCCCCGCCCTGCCCCGGCGAGCCGGCCACCGTCAACACGCGGCCACCGCCGACACGCCGCCGCCGTCAGCCGGCGCCAAGATCGGTCGACCGCGCCACCGCTTCCTGGGCATCCAGCGCCGCCAGCCGCCCCAGAAGCGCCGCCCGGATCTGCTCATAAGCATCGCTGCCAAGGGTAAGACGCCGTGGCGCCTCAACCGTCTCGGCCACCTCGACCATCCGCGCGACCATCCGGCCCGAATCGCCCGGCACCGGGAACGCGCCCTCGGTAAAGGCGCGACGGATGGCGCCGGCGGGCGTATCGGCATAGACCGCCGACGGCGCTGCAAGGTCGGCACCGGTGCTGCCGAAGCCGGTCGATGCGGCCCCCGGCTCGATCAGGGTCACGCCGATGCCGAAGGGCGCCACTTCCGGTGCCGCCGCCTCGAAGAAGCCCTCCATCGCCCATTTGCTGGCGTGATAGAGGCTGAGGCCGGGAAACGCCATCTGTCCGCCCATGGACGAAAGCTGCAGGAAGCGGCCGCCGCCCTGTCGGCGCAGATGCGGCACCACAGCCCGGAACAATTGCATCGAGCCCAGGACATTGGTCTCGATCTGACGGCGGATCGCCGCATCGTCGAGTTCCTCAGCCGCGCCCAGCAGGCCATAGCCGGCATTCGAGACCACCACCTCGATCCGCCCGAAATGCGCAAAGGCCGCGTCGGTCACCGCGCGCAGCCGGGCCGTGTCGGTGACGTCGAGGTCGGCCAGCCACAACCGGTCGCCATAGGCATCCGCCAGACCGGCAAGCCGCTCGGGGCGACGGAGGGTCGCGGCGACGCGGTCACCGCGCGCCAGCAGGGTTTCGGTCATGATCCGGCCGAAGCCCGAGGATGTACCGGTGATGAACCAGGTCTTGGTCATGAGAGATATCCTTCGTCGTGACCGGCCGGCGGCGGGACAAGGCGACGCCGGCCGTTGACGAGAGAATGGGGCGTGACCATTGATTGATTAATCCGGTCAATCCGGCATGCCGTGATGGAGTTTCCGCAGCAATGAGCGACCGCGCCTCGACGACCTCACCGCCTTCGTCACTGTGGCGCAGCGGCGGAGCTTCCGGCAGGCGGCGGACGATCTGGGCCTGCCACCATCGACGCTCAGCCATATCATCCGGGCTCTGGAAGACCGCATGGGCGTGCGGCTGTTCAACCGCACCACCCACCACCGAGGCGGGCGAACGGCTGCTGAACCGTCTTGAGCCGCTGCTGGGCGACCTCGATCGCGCGCTCGACACGGTCAACGCGTATCGCGCCTCGCCCGGCGGGCTGCTGCGGATCAACGCCAATGAAGCCGCCGCCCGACTGCTTCTGGAACATACCGTGCCGATCGTCCTGGACCGCCACCCTGACATGCATCTCGATCTGGTGGTCGAGGGCCGGCTGATCGACATCGTGGCCGAGGGGTTCGATGCCGGGGTCCGGCTGGGCGAGGCAGTGCCGCAGGATGCGATCGCAGTGCCGTTCGGCGGCCCGGCCCGGTTCCTGGCCGCGGCCTCGCCCGCCTATCTCGCCCGCCATGGCCGCCCGCGGACACCGGACGATCTGGCCCGCCACGACTGCATCCGCTTCCGCCTGCCCGGCGGCCGGCTGTATCGGTGGGAGTTCGAGCGCCATGGTCAGGAGATGGCGGTCGATGTGCCCGGGCGGCTGGCCCTGAACACGCCGGCCGCGATGATCGAGGCCGCCTGTGCCGGTCTGGGCATCGCCTTCGTCTCCGACAGCGTCGCCCAGCCGCATCTGGGCGCCGGCCGGCTCGACATCGTGCTTGGCGACTGGTGTCCGCCATTTGACGGCGCGGTGCTCTATTATCCCGGCCACCGCCATGTTCCCGCCGGCCTCAGAGCCTTCATCGACGTGCTGAAGGAAACCGACCCGGCCCGCAAAAGCTCTGCGGCCGGCTGACGCAGCGCCCCCTTCCCTCTGTCGGCATCAGCCCGACGCGCGCATACTGAGCGACATGGCCATCGACCAGCCATCCGCCGTGCCGCGGCCGCACGCCTCGCGTCTCCGCCCGCTCTTCGCCGGCGCGGATCTGGCGGACAGTTATGCCATCGCCCTGCCCGGCGGGCTGGGCGGTGATCCGGAGGCCATCGCCCGCGCCCTGTTCAGCCATCAGGCTGCCTGGGTCGCCTGGCTGTTGAGGCTGCGCGATCTGCTGGTCTCGCCCTTCGGCCTCAAGACCGCCCCGATGCTCGCGACACCCGACGGCCCCGACGACCGGCGGATCGGCATCTTCAAGATCTATGAAATCCATGCCGACGAGATCCTGATGGGCGAGGATGATCGCCATCTCGATTTCCGCCTGTCGGTCCGCATCACCGACGCGCAGCCCGGGGCGCAAATGGTGACACTGACCGCCCTGGTCCATTGCCACAACCTGCTGGGCCGCAGCGACATCACCATCATCGCCCCGTTGCACCGGGCGGTGGTGCGCTCGTCGCTTGCCCGGGCGGCACGCGCCGGATGGCACAGCCCGGCCTGACGCCGCCACGCCCGGAGCTGCGCGCGGCAGCCGCATGGACGCGACGCCCGCGGTCACGGCGTTGGTCGCGCCCTGACCAGCGGCAGAAAGATGCGGTCGACCCAGGCCATGCGCAGATCCGGTGGCGGCGGCGAAAACGTCATGATGGCATGATAACGGAACAGATCGGTCAACAGCGTCCTGACCGGTGGCGTGAGCTTTTCGGCGTCGATATCGCCGCGCGACACCGCCCGGTCCAGGATGCCCCCCAGCGTGTCGGGGCCGCCGGATGTCAGGGCCGCCCGCAGATCCGTCGGTGTCGATGACGTGTCGTGGAAATATTCGCTCGTAAACAGGCTGAAGGCCGCGGCGATGGCCAGGGCGCGACGCGAGGCATGCTCCAGATAGTCGAGCAGTTCGGCGCGCACCTCGCCGCGATCCTCCACATGCAGAGGCGCCTTCGCCATCTGCTGCCGGATCGCGGCGATCGCCAGCGGCGCCTTGCCATCCCAGCGGCGGGCAAGCACCGGGCGGCTGGTTCCCGCACGTGCCGCAACCGCTTCCATGGTCATCCCGGCATAGCCACGCTCGGTCAGCTCGCTCCAGGCAGCATCCAGAAGCGCCTCATCGAGATCTGCGCCGCGCCGACGTCCCTTCATGTGATGACCGTCCCATTAAGATACACGTTTGCATCTTGACGATCACGCGTCGCGGATTTTATAGATGCATTACCGCATCTTATTAACGGGGTGATGACGTGACAAGAGCTTTTGCGCTGATGCGGCCGGTCGCCGCCGGCCTGTGGCTGACGCTTGGCGGACTGGCCATGGCCGCGTCAACGCCTGCACAGGCGGCGTCGGCCCCGACTCCGGCAAAGCCCGCGGAGAATCACTGGACATTGGGCGCCGGCGTCGCCGCCGTTCCGGTGTTTCAGGGATCTGAAGAATACAAGGCCCAGCCCCTGCCGCTGGTTGACGTCCAGTACGGGCGGTTCTTTGCGAAGGTCGACGACGGAATCGGCGTCCATGTCATCAGGACGCCCCGCTTCACGGCCGGAATTGCTGTCAACTGGATGCAGGGCTACGACCAGGATGACGTTCCAGCCGGGCTGAACGGCGTGGATGATGCCCTGGGGGCACGGCTGTTCGTGTCGGGGCGATATCGGGGCGCGGTTGCGACGCTTGCGGTGACACAGGCGGTCACCGATACCGACCGGGGCATGCTGGCCAGCGTCGGCCTGGGCTATCCGGTCCAGGCGACCGACCGGTTGACGATCACGCCCAGTCTTGGCGTCACCTGGGCAAATGCCCGCTACATGACCAGCTATTTCGGGGTGGATGCGTCAGAGGCCGCAGCCTCGGGTTTCGACCGCTATACGCCCACAGGCGGCTTCAAGGACATCTCGCTGCGCGTCAGTGCCAGCTATCGCATAACCGACAGTATCCGCGCGGTCGGGTCGGTCGGTGCCACGCAGCTTCTGGGCGACGCCGCCGACAGCCCGTTCGTGGAACAGAAGACCCAGCCAATCGCACTGGTGGGCCTGACCTATACGTTCTGACCGACGGCACACCAACGGCGCCCCAGTTCGACTGGGGCGCCGTTGGTGGAATGACGGGACCGGACGCCTTGCCGACGCTCAATCCGCCGGTCGCTCAATCCGCCGGGGGCATCAGCCCCATTTCCCGATCGTCTGGTCGATCGCGCCGAAGATCGAATGGCCCGCGCGGTCGGTCATCTCGATGCGCACCCGGTCGCCGAACGACATGAACGGGGTTTCGGGTCGGCCGGCATCGATGGACTCGAGCATGCGCCGCTCGGCGATGCAGCAGGAACCACGGCTGCGGTCGAGATTCGAGACCGTGCCCGAGCCGATGATGGTGCCGGCGCCCAGATGCCGGGTGCGGGCGGCATGGGCAATCAGGCGCGGGAAATCGAAGGTCATGTCCTCGCCGGCTTCCGGCGCGCCGAACACCGTGTCGTTCAGCCAGACCCGAAGCGGCAGATTGACCTTGGCCCCATCCCAGGCGTCGCCAAGTTCGTCGGGGGTGACCGCGACGGGCGAGAAGCTCGATGCCGGCTTGGCCTGGAAGAAACCGAACCCCTTGCCGAGTTCACCCGGGATCAGGTTGCGCAGACTGACATCGTTGACCAGCATCACCAGCACGATATGACCGCCGGCCTGATCGGGGGCGGTGCTCATCGCGACATCGTCGGTGACCACCGCCACCTCGGCCTCGAAATCGATGCCGAACGCCTCGTCGGGGCATTCCACATCGTCCATCGGGCCGATGAACCGGTCGGACACGCCCTGATACATCAGCGGGTCGTGCCAGATATTCTCCGGCATCTCAGCGCCGCGCGCCTTGCGGACCAGCTCGACATGGTTCACATAGGCCGAGCCATCGGCCCATTGATAGGCGCGCGGCAACGGCGCCATGGCGGCCACCGGGTCGAAGCCGAGCGCGCCCTCGACCTCGCCCGCATTCAGCCGCTCGGACAGGGCCTGAAGCTTCGGCGCGGTTTCGGCCCAGCGGTCGAGTGCTGCCTGCAGCGTCGCGGCAATGCCATCGGCGGGCACGCACTGCGTCAGGTCACGAGACACCACCACCAGCCGTCCGTCGCGGCTGCCGTCCTTCAGCGTCGCCAGCTTCATTATTCGGCCGCCTCGTTGGTTGCAGCAGGCGCGGTCCGCCAGCTATCGACATAGCCTGTCCATTCCACCGACGCCGCCCCGGCCTGAACCTCCAGCGGATCGCGGGTGTCGATCATCACCGCCACCTCGTCGGTCTCCTTGCGGGCCGCCTTCTGCCCCGTGGCAAAGGCCTTGGGATGCGGGCCATGAGCGAAACCGGCCGGGTGCAGGCTGATCATGCCGGGATGGATGTTGTCCCGGCTGAAGAACGAGCCCCGGTGATAGAAGATGAACTCGTCATAATCGACATTCGAATGGAAGAACGGCACCTTCAGCGCGCCCGGATCGGTCTCGATCGGCCGGGGCACGAAGGTGCAGACCACGAAGCGCTCACCGACGAAGGTGGTGTGCGCCGATGGCGGCAGATGATAGCGATGGCTCATCAGCGGCCGGATATCGCGCCAGTTCACCTTCACGGGTGCCAGATCGCCATGCCAGCCCACCGCGTCCAGCGGGTTGTACGGGAACACCATGGTCGAAACCTGACCGACGCGCTTCACCGCCACCCGGGTTTCCGTCTCGGACCGCTGATCGTCGAAGGCCGCATCGATCTCAGGCACCGCCAGGATCGCCGGATCGAAGATCGCATGCGGCCCGACGATGCCCTTGTCCGGCAGCTTATAGGTGCTGTCGGTGGCCTCGATCATCAGGATGCGGGTCGGCGCCGAGGGTACCAGCCGCCACATGGTGCCGCGTGGCAGCAGCAGATAATCGCCCTCGGTATAGCTCATATGACCGAAGTCGCAGAACAGGTCGCCGGCGCCGTCATGGACGAACAGCAACTCGTCGCCATCGGCATTGCGCGCCAGATGGTCCATCGGCGCCTCGATCCGCCAGAAGCGGACCGCGCAGCGGCGGTTTCCGGCCAGCGGCTCGGCGGCCCAGGCGCTGTCGGGCACGGCGTCGAACTTCGTGGTGTCGAAGGCACGGGGCCGGATCGGCCCCTCGAACCGCACCCAGCCGGTGGGGGCATGGGCATGGTGGATATGGGCCGCGGGACCGAAGAAGCCCTCGCGACCGATCTCGTGCTCGAAGGTGCCGTCCGGCAGGTCCGCATGGGCCTGACGCGAGGCGCGGCCTTCGACGCGCGGAATGTTGATCCAGTTACGCATCGGCGGTCAGAACCCCACGCTTGATCTGGTCCAGTTCCATGGCCTCGAACAGTGCCTTGAAATTGCCCTCGCCGAAGCCGTCATTGCCCTTGCGCTGGATGATCTCGAAGAAGATCGGGCCGATGACGTTTTCAGTGAAGATCTGCAACAGCATGCCGACATGATTGTCGGGCAGGCCGTCGATCAGGATATGCTCGCGGCGCATCCGGTCCAGGTCTTCACCATGGCCGGGCACGCGCGTATCGACCATATCGTAATAGCTGTCGGGGGTTTCCAGGAAGGCGACACCACGGCCGCGCATACCCTCGACCGAGGCGAAGATCTCGGTCGAGCCCAGCGCGATGTGCTGGATGCCCTCGCCGTTATAGGCCTTCAGATATTCCTCGATCTGCGACTTGTCATCGGCCGACTCGTTGATCGGAATCCGGATCTGGCCGCAGGGGCTGGTCATGGCGCGCGAATGCAGCCCGGTCAGCTTGCCTTCGATGTCGAAATAGCGGATCTCGCGGAAATTGAACAGCTTGGTATAGAATTCCGCCCAATGATCCATCCGGCCGCGATGGACGTTATGGGTCAGGTGGTCGATATAGGACAGGCCCTGATCGGCCGCCTTCGGGTCGGCGCCGGCGATCGGCTCGAAATCGATATCGTAGATCGTGCCCTTCGGACCATAGCGGTCGACCAGATAGATCACACTGCCGCCGATGCCCTGGATCGCCGGAATGTTCAGCTCCATCGGCCCGACCTGGCCCTGATGGGGCTTGGCACCCAGTTCGATCGCGCGCTTATAGGCGAAACGCGCATCCTTCACCCGGAACGCCATCGCGCAAGCCCCCGACCCATGCACGCGGGCGAATGACTGCGCGAAGCTCTCGGGCTCGGCATTGACGATGAAGTTGATATCGCCCTGGCGATAGAGGGTGACGTTCTTGCTGCGGTGGCGGGCGACGGCGGCAAAGCCCATCCGTTCGAACAGCGCGCCCATCCCGGCCGGGTCGGTGCTGGCGAATTCGACGAATTCGAAGCCATCGGTCCCCATCGGGTTCTCGAACCCGAGCGGCGTATCGCCACCGGTCTTGCTGTCGACACTCATCGTGGTTTCGGTGCTCATCGCTTTCCCCCTCGACACGCCGCGGCTAGGATCGGCCAAGAGCACCCTGGACGGGACATGGCGGCCACGCCGGCACAAGGCGGCGGCGGGCAAGCGGACCGGACCGTTCCAGAGGCTCGACGCTGCCGCCGGCTTCTGATAGTTTCATTTGTAACTAAGTTGCCGTCACACCCACGGCTTGTCAAGTGGAGCACGCTGTCCTCGTGACACCCGACGACACCGCCCGCGCATCATCGGAACCCGCAGCGATCCCGGATCGTTCCGCGGCGGCCGACGCCTCGCCATCAGTGCCCGCCGCCCCCCGTCTGCCCAACCCGGCCAGGGCTGAGGATGGCCGCAGTCTGCGGCTGGAACGGTTTCTGCCCTATCGGCTGTCGGTGCTGGCCAACCGGATTTCCTCCACCCTGGCACGCGCCTATGCCGACAGGTTCGACCTGACCATTCCCGAATGGCGGGTGGTGGCCGTGCTGGGCCGGTTCGCACCGCTCACCGCCAACGCGATCTGCGATGCGACCGAGATGGACAAGGTGACGGTCAGTCGCGCCGTGCAGCGGCTGGAGCGCGCGGGACGTATCGAACGGACGGTCGACGACGCAGACCGCCGGCGGGTGCTGCTGCGGCTGTCGCCGGCCGGGCTCGACATCCTGGCCCGGATCGCGCCCTTGGCGCTGGATTATGAAGACCGGCTGATCGCGGAGCTGACCCCCGCCGAGCGCGAGGCGCTGGTGCTGCTGATCGACCGGCTGACCGATATGGCATCCCGCACCGTCGCGGGCACGAAAGATGATCCGGCACGATAATGCGCCGCACAATCCTGGGCATTCATGGTGAATATCCATCAAGAGCGAAGTATACGACCGTTCCACACAAGCCATGCGCGTAAAGGCACTTCGCACCCGGGCGGTTCGCGAACCCTGGCGTTTATTCGCTGCCGCAGTGCATATCCGCTCTTGTTGCAGCGCCACATTTTCGCCTACAGTTAAACAAAGGTGAACATACGGACGTCGAACCGGCACACGGCAGGATGGTATGCAGCCCCCGCATCCCTCGCCGGAACCGATGGTCTGATGCAAGCAATACGCGGCTTTACCGCGACCAGGAACGACAGGGGGTTTTACCATGACCAACCAGATGCCCATCGCCGTCCAGCGCGCCACCAATGGCGTCGGCACGGGTACCGTTTCTGCCCAGAAAGTCCGCGGACTGATGCAGGGGTTGAGCGACGACGTGCGCCGCTTTTCCACCGGCAATCAGGAAATCGCCGCCCGCACACGACTGCTGGCCCTGAACGCCGCCATCGAGGCCGCGCGCGCCGGAACCGCCGGCCGCGGCTTTTCGGTGGTCGCGGGCGAGGTTAAAAGCCTGGCCGAACAGGCCGATGGCGCCGCCAAGCGGTTTCAGCAGGAAATCATCGGCCGGATCGCCGATTGCGAGGCGGTAACCCAGCGTCTGGTGGCCCAGCGCGGCCAGGAACTGGCCAAGGCCCTGGTGCAGCTGATCGTGCGCAACCTGTATGAACGCACCTGCGACGTGCGCTGGTGGGCCACCGACAGTGCCTTCTGGCAGACCTTGGAGCAGCCGTCGAAAGAGGCGCTCGACCACGCGGCCCGCCGGCTCTCGGTCATCCATCGCTATTACACGGTCTATACCAATCTGGTCCTCACCGACGCCAATGGCCGGGTGGTGGCCATGGCCGATGAGCGGTTCCAGCGGCTGCGCGGCGCCGATCTGTCGCGGGAAGCCTGGGTGCGTGACGCCCTGGCCACGCGCAGCGGCGACGATTACATCGTCGACGACGTCCGCACCGACACGCTGCACGACAACAGCTCGGTTCTGGTCTATGCGACCGCGGTACGCGAGGGCGGCCGCACCGACGGCCGGGTGATCGGCACGCTCGGCATCTATTTCGACTGGGAACGCCAGGGCCGGTCGATCGTGGTCGACGAGCCGTCGCTGTCGGCGGATGAATGGACCCATTCGCGGGTGCTGCTGCTCGACCGCGCCCGGCGGGTGATCGCCGCCTCCGACGGTCAGGGCCTCTACCAGACCTTCCATCTGTCGACCGACGGCGCCAAACAGGGCACATACATGACCGGCGACACGATCGTCGGATTCTCGGAAACCATCGGCTATCAGGAATATGACGGCCTGGGCTGGATGGGCGTCGTGGTTCAGCGCATGCGCTGATCCGGCGACATCAGGCGACGGATCTGCCGACACAGGTCGCGCATCGCCCGGATTTGACACGTCCGGTCTCCCGTTTGGCCGGCCACTCCCGTAAGATGGGTGGCCGGCCCAACCGATCCTCGGTGCCGGCACGGCCGTGATGGCCGATCCGGAAGCCTGGCACCCTGATGATCGCGCGCGCCTGATGACCACACTCCACGGACACCCGACCATCCCGGCAGCGCGGCTGCGACACAGCCGGCTGCTGCGGCGGCTGCGCGGTCTCAGCGGCGCGGTATTGCTGGTCTTCGTGACCGGCCATCTGATCGCCCATGCCAGCGGGTTGTTCGGCATCGGTGCCGCTCAGATGATGCTCGATATCACCATGGCGCCGTGGATACGCGCGCCCGGCGCGCAGCTGCTCACCACCGCCTTTCTGGTCCATGCGGCGTTGGGGCTTTACGCGCTCTACAGCCGCCGCAGCCTGCGGATGCCGTGGACCGAGATGCTGCAACTGGTGCTGGGTCTGGCCATGCCACTGCTGCTAGCGGCCCATGTGGTGGGGGTGGAGGCGGCGCTGGATGAACAGACCGGCATCGACAGCTATACCCGGATCATGGCGATCCTGTGGACGCCGACCGGCGCCTTGCGCCAGATCATCCTGATGGGCATCGTCTGGGCCCATGGCATGATCGGGCTGGGATTCTGGATGAAGGCGCGCAGCGCGGGGCCGCTGTGGATCAATGCCTGGCGGTTGCTGTCATGGCTGTTGCCGCTGACCGCGCTTCTGGGCTTCATCGATACTGGCCGCAGCGTCGCATCGCTGATCCAGGTCGGCGTGCTGCCGGCCAGCCTGACCGGCCTCAGCCCCGACGCATTTGCCCGCGCTCACGAAACCGAGGCCTGGATGGTCAATGGCTGGGTGGCCCTGGTGGCGCTGACCTTCGCCCTGCGGGGTGCCGTTTATCTGGCATCCCTGCGCCATGACCGGGTGACGGTCTCGTATCCGGGCGGGCGTAGCGTGCGGGTGCGGCCCGGCACGTCGGTTCTGGAAGCCAGCCGCCTCGGCGGGATCTCGCATGCCGCGGTCTGTGGCGGCCGCGGGCGTTGTTCCACCTGCCGGGTCGAGGTCACCCGCGGCGGCGAGTATCTGAAGCCGGCCGATGCCGATGAAGCCGCCCTGCTGAAGAAGATCCGGGCCCCCGACGGCGTGCGCCTGGCCTGCCGGCTGCGACCCGATCATGCCCTGACGGTGCAGCCGCTGCTGCGCGCCCATACCCCCAGCCACCGCCTGACCACCGATCCGATGGTCCATGGCGGGCGGGAGCAGAAGGTGGTGATCCTGTTCACCGACATCCGCGGATCGACGGCGATCGCCGAACAGCGGCCCCCTTATGACATCATGTTCCTGCTGGAACGCTATTTCGAAACCATCGGCGGCGCGGTGGAAGCCGCGGGGGGCACGCCCAACGCCTTTGTCGGCGACGAGGTGATGGCGATCTTCGGCGCCGATGAGAGCTTCGAAGAGGCAGCAGCCCATGCGCTTCGGGCCGCCGGCGAAATCGCCCACCGGCTGGACGTGCTGAACCAGAGCCTGACCCGCGATCTGGGCCAGCCGCTGCGGATCGGCATCGGCATCCATGGCGGCGCCGCGGTCGTGGGGCGGCTTGGCTATGGCGAAACCCGGATGCTGACGGCGGTTGGCGACACTGTCCATGTCGCCCGGCGGCTGGAAGAGCTGACCAAGGCCCATGCCTGTCTGCTGGTGGTGTCGGATGACGTGCTGACCGCGGCCGGAAAATCACCCCAGGCACTGAACGCCACCCGCCATGAAATCACTGTGCGCGGCCGGACCGAGCCCTTGTCGGTGCATGCCGTACCGGCCGATGCGGTGCGCCGGCTGAACGACTGATCCGGTCATCCGGCCCGATCCGGTCATCCAGCCGGCACCGGCACCACGTCGAACAACAGACCGTCACGCTCCCAGGCGCGGATGCAGGCATAGTCCGCCGCCAGAACCGCCTGATCCTCGTGCAGCAGATAGACCACGCCGGGGCTGCTGAAGAAATCCACCGTCGGCGCAAGCATGCTGCCGATCGGGGCGATGTTGATCCGCGAGACATAGGATGCAAGCCGCTCCAGCCGCGACAGGCCCTGATGGCTGGTGATCCGGCCGGCTTGCCCGGATATCAGCGCCACGCACCACAGATGGCCCTGCATGCGATAGGGCAGATCCGCCGCCGCCCGGTCCAGCCGGGCCATGAAGCCGTCGGGATCGGCGCAGGCATCGACGGTCAGCGTCACCTGGGTCTCGCCCAGTGCCGCCATCACCGCGCGCTGTTCAACCGTGCCCATCAGCCGGGCGGCGGTCTCGATCAGCACCGGCCCCGCATCGGTCAGCATCACCTCGGTATGCGCCGGCCCGTGGCTGATGCCCAGGGCATCGAGGACCGCCATGGTGTAATCGGCCAGCAGCGCCTGTACCGGCCCATCGGCCGGCAGCAGCATTTCCAGATCGTTGATGAAGGCGGCCTCGGCGACCTGACGCTTGCTCTCAACCCAGATCTCGGCGACCAGATGGCGGCCGGCCAGGCTGATGGTGTTGATGAAATACTGGCGGCCCTGCAGAAACCCCTGGATCAGCACGTCGTCATTGATCAGCCCCAGCCGGTTGCGCTTGCCATGGATGCGGGCGAAGGCCTGATCCAACTGGTCCAGGGTCTGGCAGATGGTGACGCCATCGGTGCCGGCGCTGTTCAGCGGTTTCACCACCACCGGCCACCGGCCCTGATCGCGTGCCCAGTCGCGCGCGGCCACGGCATCGCCGGCCCGAAACTGCGGCGCGGTGGCAAGCCCCGCCCGCGCCACCGCCCGCGCCATCAGGAACTTGTCACGGCGCGCGGCGCTGAGTGCCGTACCATTGCCGGCAAACCCCAGGCCTTCCGCCAGCGCGTCGGCCAGTTCCACCCCGATTTCCGCCCCCGGCAGCACCGCGCGCGGATGGAACGACGCCAGCACCGTCAGCGTCTCGGCCAGATCGCCGCGATGGGTGATGCCGGCGCGATAGGTCTCCGGTCGATGCACCGCCTGATAGACCGGATCGATATCGGGCCGGCTCGACACATGGATGCAGGCCCAGCCCCGGCGGGCGAATTCCGGCGCCAGTGCAGCACCGGTGGAATAGCCATCCACGATCACCGCCACCGGTCTGTCGTCACCGATCACGCCGCCATCTGTCATGGCTCCACCCCCGCCGCCGCCACGCGCGACGGGCGCCTGATCCGGAACAGGCCCACATAGCCGGACACCACCAGCATCACCACTCCCAGCACTGTCAGCCCCGACCAGTGCACCCAGGCGCTGAACGCCTGAAAGCCCAGTGTGAACAGCGGGCACAGGCCGATGATGATGTTCACATGGAAGATCCGGCAGTATTTGATCCCCACCTGCAAGGCATAAAGTGGTGCCGCAACGCCGAACAGGCCGATGATCACCACCCCGCCCAAATCGGGCAGCGGCAGGGCGAAGCGGCCCAGCACCAGGGCCAGCACCGCCGCCAGGGCGACCAGCACATAGAAGCGATGCGCCATGATGCCGACCGGCGACATGCCGGCCCCCGACAGCTTCTTGGCCCAGACGCTGGCCAGCGTGGCGGAAATGCCGCCCGCGGTTGCCGAGGCGAGGCCGGCAAGGGTCTGGGCGGGTGTGGCATCGATCACCAGCCCCTGTCCGGCCGTGGCGCTCCAGGCCAGCAGCAGGCAGGCGGCCAGGATGCCAAGCCCGCTCAACAACTCGTCCCCACCGATCGGGCGGCCAGTCCAGCGGCGCCACAACAGCACTGCCAGCGGCCCGACGCCGCCGCTCAACCCTCCCGCCACCGCCGGTTCCAGATAGCGCAGGGCGAAATACAGCCCCAGCCAGGCGCCGGTCGTGGTCAGGTTCATCACGATGAACAGCCGCAGCACGGATGCGGCCGGCACCCTGCCGGTCCGTGCCCGGCTGCCGCCCCGCTCCAGACGGTGCAGGATCTGGAACACCACCACCACCAGCCCGAAACACAGCGTGATCAACACGAAAGGGTCGGCGGTCTGTAGCACATGGCCGGCATATACCTCCTTGGCGGCGCTGGTGACGTTATAGGCCAGGATCGCGCCGATCCCCAGCATCACCAGCGGCCGCGCATGCCGGTAGCTGTCGGCATCAGGCGTCATTGCGATATCGGAGGGCGAGCCGTCGGCGGCGGCACGATCTTGGCTCATGGACGCATCATTTCTGTCTGATGTTGCGCAGCACGTCGCGATAATACCGGCCGAAGAAGGCGCGATAGGATGGCTCGCTATAGATCACATCGGCCTGGATGATCCGGTCGATCGCCGCCAGCCGCGCGATCGGGGCATTGGCCAGCCAGTGATGCGAACTGTGGAAGTTGTTGCCATTGACGAACCAGCTGACCACCGGGTGGGTGACGATGCGGCGGCTGTTCAGAAGCGCGCTGCCGTTGTCCATGATACAGCCGAAATGCTCCGGCAGTTGAATATGAAAGTTCAAAATCGCCGCCGGGATCAGCGGAATGAACCACAGCCACAGGAAGAACGGCCGGCCGATCGCCATATCGACCACGATCGCCGCCACCAGGCAGCCGCTCATGATCCGGAAGCTGTCGCGGATGCGGCGTTCCGACCGGCTGCGCGCGGGCATGCCGCCACGCACCGCCCGCCAGCATTTGCCCAGCGCCGCACGGAAATGGTCGATCGACAGCAGGTTGCGCCACAGGATCAGCCAGCTGTGGATCGCCTCGGGCTTATAGGCGAAAGCCTCGTCGCGGACATCGACATGGTGGCGGGCATGGCTGACCCGCCATTCCTCGAAGCTGGTCAGCATCGGGATCGCCAGCGCGGTGCCGACCAACCGGTTCAGCACCCGGCTGCGGAAGGCGATGAAATGCATGCATTCATGGGCGAATTCCAGATTGCGGGCATAGACGATGCCGATCAGGACGGCGCCCAGAACCTGTACCGCCAGATGGCCACTGCCCAGAACCGCCCAGGCGCCGATCCCCCAGATCAGCCCCTGTTCCAGCATGCGCAGGACGAATCGTCCGCTGTCGATATGCATGAAACCGGCATCGGCCGCAATCCGCAGCCGCTCGGGCGCCAGCCGCCGTTCCGCCAGCGCGGCCCCGGTCTCGATTCCGGCCTCGGCCCCGGCCGGTTCCCCGACGGCGCGGCCATGAGGCGCCGCCATGCCGCCAGATGGTATCGCCGCATCGGTCATGGCTGCCTCTCCGGTCCGGCCGCCTCATCGGATGTCAGGTCATTGGCCGGGCCATCATGGGTGGGCGCATCCAGATCGGTATAGACCATCTCGGTGGTCTCGTGGTCGATCTCGCGGCTCCAGTCGGCGACGCTTGCCCAGGCCAGGTTGACGATGGTCCGCTGGGTCGGGTTCTGCAGCGGATAGACGCTGTGCAGGGTGGTGTCGGAGCGCAGGAAATAGATGTCACCCGATGTCAGGCCATAGGACCGGATCGGGTGCCGGCACAGGGTTTCGAACAGCCGCGGGTCGTTCTTGTCCCAGTTGGTTCCCGGCACGCACTGGATGAAGCCGCCATCCTGAACCGCTGGAGCCTCCAGCACCCAGACCATGCCATAGGCATAATCGTCCCAATGCCAGCCATGGGTGTCGCCCGGCTGGTTCATCCGCGAGATGACGAACTGTTCCTCATCATAGGGGCACAGCACCACCTCTTCGCCGGCGATCCGGCTGGCCAGTGCCAGCAGGGGGGCCGCACGGTACAGGGTCGGGATCAACAGGCTGTGCTCAGCGATATAGCCGCGCTTCACCGACCTCAGCCGTCGCGGCGTGTTGGACGTCGTCGGCAGCCGGATGTGCCGGCGCACCGCATAGCCGTCGATCAGCGCCTCGACATCGGCGCGCAAGGCGGCCATCACCTCAGGGGGGCAGATCTCGGACACCACCACCAGCCCTTCCGCCAGGAAGCGTCGCCGCCACCCGGCCAGAACCTCGTCGGTCACCACCTTGGCGATGCGATCGGCGATCAGCCGGTCGATATCGGCCGGATCGATCATCATCCGGTCGGTCGGATGCCCTTCGGTCGGATAATCGGCTGCGGCACTGCTCATGCGCTCCCTCCTTTCTGCGACACGCTCTTGAACGACATCGTCGTCACTGCGACCACGCCGTCGGTTCCCGGTCCCAGCGATGGTCGCGCAGGGCGGCCACAAGATCGGGCGGCAGCGCCCGGCCGTCACTGGTGGCGGTGTTGCTGCGGACATGATGGCTGGACCGCATGCCCGGAATGATCGTGTGCACATCCGGGTTGGCCAGAATGAAGCGCAAGGCCAGTTCGGCCATGGTCATGCCCTCGGGCACCAGCGGCCGCAGGCGTTCGGCATGCGCGACGCTCGCCTCAAGGTTTTCGGGCACGAAATAGGAATTGCGCCAATCGCCCTCGGGCCAGGTGGTGTCGCGCGAGAGCGTGCCGGTCAGCGTGCCCTCGTCGAACGGCACCCGCGCGATCACGCCCAGATCCAGCGACCGGCACAGCGGCAGCAACGCATCCTCCGGCGCCTGATCGAAGATGTTGTAGATCACCTGCACCGCATCGATCAGCCCGGTCGGCAGCACCTTCAGGGCGTTCCACGGCTCCCAGCGGTTGATGCTGATGCCAAGCCCGTGGATATGCCCGAGCGCCTTCAGATCGGCCATGGTGTCCTGCCATGATGGATCGTCGGTCCAACTGTCCTCCCAGACGTGGAACTGCATCAGATCGATGCAGTCGACGCCCAGATTGCGGCGGCTGCGCTCGGTATAGTCACGGATGTGATCGGGCGGATAGACATCCGCCAGCCGCGACTGGCGGGTCGACGGCCAGTTGCGGTCCTTGGGCGGGATCTTGGTCGCCACATAAACGCGCTGCCCGCCCAGTTCGCGCAGCAGCCGGCCCAGCAGCACCTCGCTATGGCCACGGCCATAGATCCAGGCGGTGTCGAAAAAATTCGCCCCCCGCTCCACCGCTTCGTGCAGTGCCGCCAGACTGGCGTCGTCGTCATTGCCGGTCCAGCCGCCCTCGCCGCCGCCGATCCCCCAGGTGCCATAGCCGATCTCGCCGACCATCCAGCCCAGCCGGCCCAGTTTCCGATACTCCATGTCGCTCCCCTTGCAAGATCGATGGGCCAACGGGTGGCGGTTGTCAGGGCACGCCCACCGACGCCGCATCTGCCGCCGCCACCCGGTCGCGCTGCCGGTCGAGCCAGGGTGCCAGCAGCGCCCGATCCACCGGCGGCCAGACCAGACCGGCATCGGCCATGGCGGCGCGGGTCGCCGTGCAGCCGAACATCAGATCCTTGTCGACGATCAGCCCGGCCACCGCGTCGTCATCGATCGCACCGCCACCCGGCGCCGGCTGCGGCAGCACCGCCAGCGCCGCCCCCAACACCGTGTCGCGTCTGGTTTCAAACGCATCGGTCAATCGGGCATGAAAGACCGGATAGCTCACCCGCGACAGGCGGAAGCCCTGGGCCTCGGCCTCGTCCAGCACGGCCGCGAACGGTGTCGACAGGCCGTGCAGGTGAAAGCGCGCCGTGTCATCGGCCATGGCGGCTGTGCCGCCCACCCGGCCGGCGATGAACCGGCAGGCGATATCGACCGGGCTGTAATCGAAGCGCAGCGCGGTCGGGAAACGCAGCCCCAGCCGCAGGCAGGCCGCCATCAGCAGATCGGGCACCGCGCGCGGATTGCCATGGCCGCTGGTGCCATGGGGCAGCATCTCGCCCAGGCGATAGAGGTTGACGGCGAACCCGCGCCTGCAGGCCTGGTCGATCAGGTGCTCGGCCGCCCATTTCGACTGGCTGTAGCCGTCGCGCGGCAACACCCGGCGATCGGCGGTCATGGCCTCGGTGACCGGTCCGGGGCCGGGTTCACGGGCAAAGACGCTCAAGGTGGACAGGTGATGCAGCACCTTCGGTCCCCCCTGCCCCGCCAGACGCAGCAGCGTTTCGACCCCGCCCACATTCGCCGCCGCATGGGCGCCATAGTCATGCAGCATGTTGACCAGCGCGCCCGCATGGACGATCTCGTCGATCTCGCCGGCCAACATCTGATAGGACGCGGCTGAAAGCCCCAGGCCAGGGGACGCCAGATCCCCAGCCAGGATCCGTGCCCGCCCGGATGCGAGCGGCGGGGCATAACCGGCGGCACGGCAGGCCTCCTCCAGCCGCGCCGCCGCCCCAGCCGCATCGCCGGCACGGATCAGGCAGACGACATCCACCGCCGGTCGCGCCAGCAGTGCCTGTAGAAGATGCACACCCACGAAACCGGTGGCGCCGGTCAACAACACGCGCACCCGCCCGTCTGTCCGCAGTGTCCCCGGCCGCGCCGGCCGGATATCCGGCGCCAGGACGATCTCGGGCACGTGATCGAGGTCTGCCGCCTTGGTGGCACCCCCGCGACCAGAGCCACCATCCGGCCGCAGGCGGCGGTGATCGATCAGCGCCGCCATGGCGCCCAGCGTCTGATGCCGGAAGATGTCCTCGGCGGTGATCCGCAGGCTGAAATGGCGGCTGAGGTCCAGGGCCAGAACCAGTGCCGTCAGGCTGGTGCCACCCAGGTCGAAGAAGCCGTCATCCGGTGCCTTGGGTGCCAGATGCAGCGCCGACCGCCAGCGCCCCGCCACGGCGGCTAGCGTGTCATCGCCAAGCGGCGCCGACGCACCGGCCGCATCCTGCACCCGGTCCGCGGCGATCCGCGCCAGAGCTTTGCGATCGACCTTGCCGTTCGGGTTCAACGGCAGCGCGTCCAGGAACAGGATGCGCTGCGGCACGCAATAACGCGGCAGCCGGCCGGCCAGGAAGCGGCGCAATGCGATGGCATCCTGGTCGCGGCCCGCGGCATCGCCCCGCAGCACCACACAGGCGACCAGTTCCCGGGTGGCGCCCTGATCGAACACCACCACACGGGTGGCGCGGATATCGGGATGCCCGGCCAGAACCAGCTCGATTTCGGCGAGTTCGATGCGCACGCCGCCGATCTTGACCTGATTGTCCAGGCGTCCGACATAGCCCAGCCGGCCATCGCGGCGCCAGAAGCCCAGATCGCCGGTGCGATAGAGCTGGTGGCCGGGAATTTCCGCGAACGGGTTGTCGATGAATGCCGCGGCGGTCTTATCCGGCTCCCCCAGATAGCCGGCACCCAGACAATCGCCACCGATCTGTATCTCGCCGATCGCCCCCGGCGGCGCCAGCAGGCCGCGCTCGTCGCGGACCACCGCGATGGTATTGTCGATCGGCGTGCCGATCGGGATCACCCGGTCATCCTCATCGGTGACATGATGGAAGATCGATCCGATCGAGGCTTCGGTCGGGCCATAGGTGTTGACGATACCCACACCCGGCAGCATCCGGCGGAAGCGGCGCACCGCGCGCGGGTCGATTTCCTCGCCACCGATCAGAAGATGGCGCAGCGATGCCAGACGCGGTGCCTGATCGGGCTCGGCGGCCAGCAGATCGACCATGGCGTTGAAGATCGACGGCACGAAATCGGTCATCTCGATCCGATGGGCGTGGATGGTGGCGATGGTCGATGCCAGATCGAGCACGCCGCCGGTCTTCGGGATCACCACATGGCCGCCGATGGTCAGCGGCCACAGCAGCTGCCAGATCGAGCTGTCAAAGACATGGCGGCTGTTCTGAAGCACCACCGGCGCCGCGCCATTGGCCGCGAAGCGCCGGGTCATCACCCCGAAGCGGTTCAGCAGGCCGTGATGCAGGTTGAGCGCGCATTTCGGCAGGCCGGTCGAGCCCGAGGTATAGAAACCATAGATCAGATCGCCGGCCACCACCCCCTGATCGGGCAGCCGGGCCGCGTGCAGATCGGGCGATGCCAGCAAACTGGCCAAATCCACCCGCACAGCCGGAAACGCCTCCGGCACCAGCGCCGGATCGCGGCACAGCACCAGCGGCGGCGACAGCGCCACCAGCAGGTCGTGCACCCGTGGGCCCTGCCAGCCGTCATCCATCGGCACGAAGGCGGCGCCAAGCTTCATCAGCGCGATCATCGCCAGGGGCAGGTCCAGGCCGTTGGGCATCAACATCGCCACCAGATCGCCCTTGGCGACACCGGCGGTCTGCAACTGCCGGGCCAGCAGATCGGCTGCGTCATCCAGCGCGCCATAGCTGACCGTCACACCGTCATGGGTCAGGGCCGGCCGCTTAGGGTGCCGGACGGCCTGATCCTGAAACAGATGCAGGGCGGTGGTATCGATGGCATAGGGCACGCGCGGGCCGTTGGTCTCGACCAGCAGGCGATGCCGCAAGGCCGGCCCGACCAGATCGACCTGCTCCATCGGACAGTCCGGATCGTCGAGCGCCGCCGTCAACAGGCGCAGGGCGGCATCGGCCATGTCCTCGACATCTGCCTCGTCGAGCGGCGTCCGGCAGCGGCCGCGATCGATCATGATCGACAATCCCGCCCCTTCGCCATTCCAGTACAGGGGGTCGATGCGGCAGGCGATCGGCGCCGCGATCCGGCGCTTAGGGCCGCCGCCCAGATCGAGCATGACATCGGCCATGTCCGGCCCGTGCCCGTCGCCCCGCCCGTGCCCGTCGCCCCGCCCGTGATCGTCGCCACGCCCGTGATCGTCGCCACGCCCGTGATCGTCGCCCCGCCCGCCTGCCGCCAGCACCGCCGCATCGGCAAGCCGGACAAGCGTCTGACCAGGTGCCACATCCAGCGTCACACGTCGCGGTGGCGCGCCGGCTTCGGCGACATCGATCACGACCCCCGGCGTGCCGCCCCGCCAACGGAAGACCAATGCGGCCAGAGTGGCGGTCAGGATGGCCGCGAGCGGCCGGTTCAGCGGCGCCAGCGCCGGCAGGGGGTGGCAGACACTGCGGTCACGGCCCGACATGGGTGCGGGCACGCGGCTCTTCGCGGCATGTTGCTCCATCGTCAACAGCTCCAGATACAACACCACATCGTCATGTCTGGGCGCGTTCAGGCACAGGTCGACCGTCGGGGGCCGGACGCGATCGTCCCCCGTCGGCCGGGCCCTGGCCCGCCCCGATCATGTCGGATTGTCTGATTGTTCTTCTTGGCCGCCCCTTATCGGGCACGTGCTGGTCGGTGGAAGGTCGGTAACAGCGGCAGCGTCAGCCTGTGGCGCGCAGGGCCCCAAGCCGCGTTTCGATGGCATCCCAGACATCCCGTTCCAGGGTGACATCGTCGAGGCGATTGATTTCCTGGATGCCGGTTGGACAGGTCACGTTGATCTCGGTCAGGTGGTCGCCGATCATGTCGATTCCGACCAGTGTCAGGCCACGCGCGCGCAGTTCCGGCCCGATCGCCTCGCAGACCAGATGATCACGCGCGGTCAGGCTGGTCTTCACCGGCTGGCCGCCGACATGCATGTTGGCGCGGGCCTCGCCCGATTGCGGCACGCGCAGCACGGCGCCGCGCGGCTCGCCATCGATCAGGATGATGCGCTTGTCGCCATCGCGTACCGCCGGCAGATATTTCTGCACCACCAGTGGCTCGCGGCCGCGTTCGGCATAAAGCTCCAGCAGCGCCGACAGGTTCTCGTCATCCGGCTTCAGATGGAACACGCCAAGACCGCCATGGCCATAGAGCGGCTTCAGGATGATGTCGCGATGTTCGGCGCGGAACGCCGCGATCTCGTCCTTCGACGACGAAATCAGGGTCGGCGGCATCAGGTCGGGGAAACGGGTGATGAACAGCTTTTCGGGCGCATTGCGCACCTCGGCCGGATTGTTGGTCACCAGCGTGTGCGGCCGCACATGCTCCAGCAGATGGGTGCTGGTGATATAGGCCAGATCGAAGGGCGGATCCTGGCGTAACAGCACCACGTCGATATCCGACAGCCGCACCCGCTCACGCGGGCCGCGCCGGAAGTAATCGGATTTCACGCGCTGAAGGCCCAGCGGCCAGGCCTCGGCAACGACGCCATCCGGCGCCAGGCTCATGCCCGATGGCAGGTAGTAATACAGCTCATGCCCGCGTCGCAGGGCTTCCAGCCCCAGCATCAGCGTGGTGTCACCGTCGAAATTGATGCTTTCGATCGGGTCCATCTGCAAGGCGACGGTCAGGGCCATGGTTCCTCGGCGGCAAAGCAGGCGAACCAGCGGCACACCGCCGTGATCCGTCAATCGTCATGTTCTCGCGGACCATATCATTCTATCTAAGGTTGGTCTATCTTCGTGGTCATTGTCTCTTCACGATACTGGACCGCCGGTGCCATGGCCTGGCCATGCTATGCCCGGGCGGGCGGGCGGCCCAGCCCAACCATGCTCATCACCAGCGCACCGATCAGACTCAGCAGATCGAGACTGCCGGGCCGGTTGCGCAGAAGGCTGTCGGACCGCCAGACAGCCACCGGATCGACCGGGGTGAAGGCAACGCCCTCGGTGGCCGCGATCTCGGCGCCGACATGATTGGCCATCAAGGCATAGCCGACACTGCTGGGATGCAGGTTGTCCATGCTGAACAGGCCGCCGCGCGCCACGAAGGCGGTCATCGGCAGATTGCTCAGGCGGATGCCGTAAGGGCCATCGGGCATCACCAGGGCGCGACCGTCGCCCCAATGCTTGGCATCGAACCCGTCCGAGAACGCATACATGTCGATGAACACCGCTCGACTACCCAGCACATCCGCCAGAGCGGCGCGCATCCGGTCGTTGATGGCGTGAATGTGATTGTCGAATCTAACCATCTCCGCCTGTGTCAGTCGACCCAGCCGCCCGAGCCGGCCGCAATAATCCGTCAGATAGCTGCCATCGCCAAGGCCATCGCCTGTATCATTGACATCAGCCGGCGTCAGATTGGCCACCACCCGGGGCCGGATCAGGCCATTGACATAGATCCGCCCGATCGACGGGCAGTGGTCACGCAACCGCTCGGCCAGCGCGCGCAACAGGACGGGGATCAGATCGATCTCGATGATCCGGTTCTGGTTATATGCGGCGGTGAGGCATGTCATGAACAGGCCTTCATTGGCGCCCATATTGACCAGAAGCCGATGCGGCCGGCGCGATGCCACCAGACCGAGCGGTGTGATGTCGGCCAGGTCAGGATGGCATGTGGGGTTGAGCAGAAAGGCGGCGTTGACCGCATAATACAGCGACGATACCGCGTTCAGGTCCAGGCGATCGCGCAGCCGCGCCACCAGTCGTCGCATCTCGGCGGTGTAGTGGGCGGCGGTATCGGCATAGAGGTTCTCGAAGCAGGCCGACGCGGTCGCGATATTGTCGAAGAACGGCGAACCGTCGACACCGCCGCGATCGATCCCGCCAAGCCAGGCATCGACATTGGCGAGCACCATGCGATGCAGGTCGCCCAGCCCCGCCCCGTCGCGCAGCGCCTGTTCCAGATCGAACAGCACCTCGCGCGGATAGATGGGCAGTTGAAAAGACCTCAGTCCCAGCCCCCGCGCCACCAGTGCCGGCACCGCCCCCTGCGCATGGCGCACGCTGGTGGTCAGCGACTGGGTGCCATTATAGATCGAGTCGCCGATCGCCATCATCTCAGGCCGCGGCATCCCGCTCAGCAATTCATGATCAGACGGCAGGATCTTGAACGCCATGACGCACACACTCCCTCTGGCCCGGAACAACCGCCAACAGAAAATATGCGTCTACTGCAGCACATAAACAATCATTGCGCACATGCTGCTGCAATCAGGATCGCAGCGATGGATCAGGACGCGTCGTCAAGCTCCGGGTAGTGCCGGAACAGTCCATCCTCATTGAAGGCGAGCCGCCGGTCGCTGGCCAGATAGGCGGCGATCCGGGGGCTGGCCGCCACGCGCCCGACCACAGCCGCGACTGCGGGAAACTGCCCGTCCAATGCCGCCATCCGGCGGGGAAAGGCATAGCGCAGACCCGCCACGGTCTGGAACAGGCCCAGATCGGCATAGCTCATCCGCGCGCCCACCAGCCAGTCGGCGCCATGGCGGTTGCGGGTCAGCACCCGTTCATACCAGCCGAGAAACTTCGGAATGCGCTGGCTGCGGAAGCCCGCCGCCCGACGCTGCGCCTCGGGCTTCTGGTCGTCGTAATACGCCCACGCGCCCAGAGGATGGTGGACATCATGCGCCTCGGCCGCCAGATCGGCGGTGGTCAGCGCAATCTGTCGGGCGAACAGCCGCTCGGGCTCTGCGTCCGGCGCCAGATCGAAGGTCTCGCCCAGATAGGCGCAGATCAGTGGCGTCTGGGCGATCAGCAGGTCGCCCACCTTCAACACCGGGCAGGCAAAGGGCGTGAACGGCTCGGTCGGATCGCCCAGAATGGCGGTCAATCCCGCCATCCCGCCGCCCTGGCGTTCCGGCAGCCGGGCCATATCGCGCCAGGGTGCATCCACGGCTTCCAGCACCAGCCGGACATATTCACCGCGGCCGGGCAGGCCCGGCCAGTAATACAGTTCCATGGTCATCGCGCTCGGCGTCCTCGATAGGCGGTGAGCCGGGGTCGCGTCCGCGGATCATGTCTCCGGTCGGATCAGGCGTCCATTCAGATCAGGCCGGCCAATGGCGAGGACGGATCGGCATAGAATTTCCGTGGCATCCGCCCGGCCCGATAGCCGAGACGGCCGGCCTCGATCGCGGCCTTCATCGCCCGCGCCATCAGGATCGGGTCGCGGGCACCGGCGATCGCCGTGTTCATAAGCACGCCGTCGCAGCCAAGTTCCATCGCCACCGCCGCATCCGACGGCGTGCCGACGCCGGCGTCGACCAGCACCGGCACGCTGGACTGTTCGATGATGATCCGGATGTTGACCGGGTTCTGAATGCCGAGACCCGAGCCGATGGGTGCGGCCAGCGGCATGATCGCGCAGCAGCCCAGATCCTCAAGCCGCTTCGCCACGATCGGGTCATCGCTGGTATAGACCATGACGTCGAACCCGTCGCGGATCAGCGCCTCGGCGGCCTTCAGGGTTTCGGTCACGTCGGGATACAGGGTCTTCTGGTCGCCAAGCACTTCCAGCTTCACCAGATTCCAGCCACCGGCCTCACGCGCAAGCCGCAGCGTGCGCACGGCATCGTCGGCGGTGAAACAGCCGGCCGTGTTGGGCAGATAGACGTATCGCTTGGGGTCGACATAATCCATCAGCATCGGCGCGTTGGGATCGGTCACGTTCACCCGGCGCACCGCCACGGTCACGATCTCGGCGCCCGAGGCCTCGATCGCGCGGGCGGTTTCCTCGAAATCCTTGTATTTGCCGGTGCCGACCAGCAGGCGCGAGGTGAAGCGCTGGCCTGCGACCGTGAACGGGTCGTCATCGGCCGGCGCCGCCTGGGGTGCCGCGGCGCCACTGCCGCCGCCGATGAAATGCACGATCTCCAGCCGGTCGCCATCGGCGACCCGGACCTGATCGAATTCGGTGCGGCGCACGATTTCCAGATTGCGTTCGACGGCGATCTTGCGCACATCGAGCCCCAACTGCCCGATCAGCTCCGCCACCGACGGTGTACCGTCGATTTCGCGCGGCTCGCCATTGATCATCAGTCGCATGCCAGCAGTCTCCGCATCCAGATAAGGTCCGCAACGCCAGGCTGGCCGCGGAAGCGGGCCCCGCCGCCGCCTATCCCGGTATGCTCCGGTGGCAGACCTCTGGCGGTCGTTCGCGCCCGCCGGCGCAACCGGCGCGTGCCATGAGGCGGATGGAGCCGTTCGAACGGCGTTGCGCCCCGCGGCACGGGTGCTTTATAACGCAGGGCTGACGTGGCGTCCTCTCCTAATCACCGTCCACGGGGTATAGACAGCCCGCATGGCGCCGACCATCCTGGTCCTCAACGGACCCAATCTGAACCTGCTCGGCAGCCGCGAGCCCGCGATCTACGGGCACACGACGCTGGACGATATCCGTTGCCTGTGCGAAAGCCGCGCGGCCGGCGTCGGCCTTGCCGTGGATTTCCGCCAGACCAACCACGAAGGCGTTCTCGTGGACTGGATCCAGGACGCCCGCATCTCGGCGGCAGGGATCATCATCAATCCCGCCGCGTACACTCATACCTCGGTCGCCCTGCTCGACGCGCTGTCGGCGACGGCGCTTCCGGTGATCGAGGTGCATCTGTCGAATATCCATCGTCGCGAGCCGTTCCGGCATCATTCCTATGTGTCGACGGCGGCGGTCGGCGTGATCTGCGGCCTGGGGGCCACAGGTTATGCGCTGGCGGTCGAGGCGATGGCCGGGCTGCTCCGCCAGGCGGGCACCCTTGCGGCCACGAAGGACCAATCGCATGTCTGACACCAAGGCACATGCCGTCGATACCGCCCTGATCCGCGAACTGGCACTGCTGCTCGACGAAACCGGCCTGACCGAAATCGAGGTCGGCGCCGGCGAAAGCCGCATCCGCATCGCGCGGCAGGCGGCGCAGATGGCGGCGCCCCAGATGATGTACCAGGCACCGGCCGCCGCCGCGGTGGTCGCAGCCGCGGCCCCGGCCGCCGCCGTCAACGACCCCGCATCCCATCCGGGCGCGGTTCCGTCCCCGATGGTCGGCACGGTCTATCTGTCGCCTGAACCGGGTGCCGCCGCCTTCATCGCCGAGGGGCAGACGGTCCGCGAGGGCCAGACCCTGCTGATCATCGAGGCGATGAAGGTCATGAACCACATCCGTGCCCCGCGCGGCGGCGTCGTCGCCCAGGTGCTGGTGAAGAACGGTCAGCCGGTCGAGTTCGGCGAGCCGCTTGCAATCATCGAGTGACGCTGGAGCGATCGACCCCCATGTTCGAGAAGGTGCTGATCGCCAATCGCGGCGAAATTGCCCTGCGCATCCATCGCGCCTGCCGGGAAATGGGCATCCGCACCGTCGCGGTCCATTCCACCGCCGACGCGGATGCCATGCATGTCCGGCTGGCGGATGAGAGCGTGTGCATCGGCCCGCCGGCCGCGCGCAATTCGTATCTCAACATCCCGGCGATCATCGCCGCCGCCGAGATCACCGGCGCCGAAGCGGTTCATCCGGGTTACGGCTTCCTGTCCGAGAACGCTCATTTCGCCGACATCGTCGAGGCCCACGGCCTGACCTTCATCGGCCCCACGCCCGACCATATCCGGCTGATGGGCGACAAGATCGAGGCCAAGCGCGCCGCGAAGGATCTGGGCCTGCCGCTGGTGCCCGGCACCGACGGGCCGGTCACCGATGAAGGCGAGGCGATGAAGATCGCCATCGAGATCGGCTTTCCGGTGCTGGTCAAGGCCGCCGCCGGCGGCGGCGGGCGCGGCATGAAGGTGGCCGAGAACCCCGAAGGCCTGCGCGAAGCCCTGCAGACCGCCCGCGCCGAGGCCAAGGCCGCCTTCGGCTCGGATGCGGTCTATCTGGAAAAATATCTGGCCAATCCGCGCCATATCGAGATCCAGGTGCTGTGCGACACCTTCGGCACGGTGGTGCATCTGGGCGAGCGTGATTGCTCACTTCAGCGCCGCCACCAGAAGGTGCTGGAAGAGGCGCCGTCACCGGCGATCGATGCCGCCGACCGCACCCGCATGGGCGAGGTCGTGGCCGACGCGATGCGCAAGCTGGGCTATCGCGGCGTCGGCACGGTGGAATTCCTGTACGAGAACGGCGAATTCTACTTCATCGAGATGAACACCCGGCTTCAGGTCGAACATCCGATCACCGAGGCGATCACCGGCATCGATCTGGTCCGCGAGCAGATCCGTGTCGCGGCCGGCCAGCCGCTGGGCTTCACGCAGAGCGACGTGCGCATCCAGGGCCATGCGATCGAGTGCCGGATCAATGCCGAGAACTCCGACACCTTCGCGCCCTCGCCCGGCCGGGTCGATACCTATCATGCCCCGGGCGGCCTGGGCGTGCGGGTGGATAGCGGGCTATATCAAGGCTATCGGGTGCCGCCGCATTACGACAGCCTGATCGCCAAGCTGGTGGTCCATGGCCGCAACCGCAATGAATGCATCATGCGGCTGCGCCGGGCGCTGGACGAATATGTGATCGGCGGCATCGACACCACCCTGCCCCTGCATCAGCGCATCGCCCGCCACCCGGATTTCGTCGACGGCGTCTATGACATCCGCTGGCTGGAAGCCCTGGTCGCCAATCGCGGCTGAAACTGATCCATCCATTACCGTGGCAACGGGCGGGCCGGACATGCGTTCAGGCCGCCCGTTGCCGTTTTCCCGCCATCTTCCCACGGAGCCCTCCGATGAACGGTCTCTCCCCAGATCTTCAGACCCCGTGCCTCGTGGTCGACGAGGCCAGGATGGCGGCGAACATCACCCGGATGAACACGCGGATCGCGGAACTCGGCGTCGGGCTGCGCCCGCACCTCAAGACAGCCAAATCCATCGACATTGCCCGACGGATGCTGCCCGATCCCGGTGGCCCCGCCACTGTCTCGACCCTGCGCGAGGCCGAGGTCTTCGCGGCGGCGGGGGTGCGCGACATCCTCTATGCGGTCGGCATCGCGCCGGCAAAGCTCCACCGGGTCCAGTCCCTCAGAGCCGCCGGCTGCGATCTCGCAGTCGTCCTTGATTCCGTAGAGCAGGCCCGGGCGGTGGCCGCGGCCTCCGCGAGCGCGCCGATCCCGGCACTGATCGAGATCGACTGCGACGGCAAGCGCGCCGGCCTCGCCCCCGACGCCCCGCAACTGCCCGAGATCGGCCGGATCCTGCACGAGAGCCGTGCGGAGCTGCGCGGCGTGATGACCCATGCGGGCGGCAGCTACGACGTCTCGGGTACGGACGCCCATGCCGCCTTCGCCGAGCGGGAGCGATTGGCCGTGGTGACGGCGGCGGAGCGGCTGCGCCGGGCCGGCCTGCCCTGCCCTGTGGTCAGCGTCGGCTCGACACCCACTGCCCTCGCCGCCCGCGATCTTACGGGCGTGACCGAAGTCCGCGCCGGGGTCTATGTGTTCTTCGATCTGGTGATGGCCGGCATCGGCGTCTGTGCGGTGGAGGACATAGCACTTTCGGTGGCGACCACGGTGATCGGCCATCACCACGACCAGGGCTGGATCATGGTCGATGCCGGCTGGATGGCGCTCTCCCGCGAACGCGGCACAGCAAGCCATGCCGTCGACCAGGGCCATGGGCTGGTCTGTGATTCCACAGGCAGGGTCATTCCACATCTGATCGTCACCGCCGCCAACCAGGAACATGGTATCCTCGCCCTGCGCGCAGGCGCCACCGGCCCTTTGTCGGACATGCTGGTCGGCACAGTGCTGCGCATCCTGCCCAATCATGCCTGTGCCACCGCTGCGCAGTTCGACGCCTGCCACGTCGTCCCCGCCGAAGCCGGTGCGGCACCCGTCATCTGGCCGCGTTTCGGCGGCTGGTGAGCAATGCGTGCGCGTTCGTCAACCGATGACACGGCGATGATTCGTCGCATCCGGTTGAACCCCACCCGCGGGCTTCCGATCTGAAGGGCAGTCTCAGCCTGTTCGGCGCCCACAGAAACCGGAACCCCACCGCTTGTCCGCATCGTCCTTCGACCGCCTGGGTTCAACGGCACGCCGCCTCGCCCGCCGCTTCTCGCCCGACATGCTGGCGGATGAGGCGGCGTCGCTGCTCGACCGGCCGCTCAGGCTTGGTGTCACCGGCCTTGCGCGGTCGGGCAAGACCGTGTTCACCACCGCCATCGCCCGCGCGCTGCTGTTCCCCGACCGCCTGCCCTTTCTTCAGGCCCGCGCCGATGGCCGGCTGATCGGGGCGGAACTACGGCGGCCCGGCGACCCCGAAATTCCCCGCTTCGCCTATGAAACCCATCTGGCCCGCATCGCCGGCAGCGATGGCGACGCGCCGGGCTGGCCCGCATCCACCCGCACCCTGTCGCAATTGCGCATCGGCCTGCGCTGGAAGCCCGCCGGACTGGTGGATCGCCGCATCCGGCCGGTACGCGACCTCACCCTCGACATCATCGATTACCCTGGCGAATGGCTGCTGGATCTGGCGTTGATCGAGCGCGGCTTCGCCGACTGGTCCGCCGAGGCCCTGTCGCTGTCGCGGCGCGGCCCGCGTGCCGAGCTGGCGCGACCTTTCCTCGACCGGCTCTCAACCCTCGACCCCGCGGCCCCCGCCGATGATGTGGTGCTGGCCGAACTTGGCCGCGCCTGGAGCACGCATCTGATCGCATGCCGCGAGGCCGGGCTTGCGGTCTCGCGGCTGGGCCCCGGCCGCTTCCTGGTGCCCGGCGATCTGGAGGGCGCGCCGGTGCTCGCCTTCTCGCCCCTGCCGGAGCCGGCCGGCCGCGCGCCGTCGGGCAGCCTGTATGCGGTGGCGGAAGAACGCTTCGATCAATATCGCCGGCGCATCGTCGGCCGGTTCTTTCGCGACCATTTCGCCCGGCTGGACCGGCAGGTGGTGCTGGTCGATCTGCCCGGCGCACTGAGTGCCGGGCCGGAGGCGATCGACGATCTGAAACTGGCGCTGACCGAATCGCTCGGCGCCTTCCGCTATGGTCGTGGCAGCGGCATGATCGGCCGGCTGTTGTCGGGTGTGCGGATCGACCGGGTGCTGTTCGCCGCCACCAAGGCCGATCAGGTGCCGGCCAGCCAGCATGCCCGGCTCGACGGCCTGATGCAGGCGATGGTCGCCGATGCCGCCCGCGCAATCCGCTTCGACGGCGCCGAGGCCCGCACCCTTGCGATCGCGGCTGTCAAGGCGGCGGAAAGCGTGTTTGCCGATCATGACGGCCGCAACCTTGCCTGTGTGCGCGGCTGGCTTGCCGGGCGCGCGCAGGCATCGGTGGTCTATCCGGGCGATCTGCCGGCCGATCCGGCCGAGGCGATCGCCCGCGCCGCCGGCCGAGGTTTCGACTATCCCCCCTTCGTGCCGCCGGCCGGTCTGGTGCGCGACGGCCACGGCCTGGCGCATATCCGGCTGGATCAGGCCCTGGACCATCTGATCGGAGACCGTCTGGCATGAGCGATCGCCCGCGCATCTTCGATGAACCGCGCATTGTCGACGTGAAGCCGGCGCAGGCGGCCACATACGATCGCAATGCTGCCACCAGCGGCCCCATGGAACTGCCCGATGATGCCGCCCGCACCGCCCGTCTTGCCGAGGACAGCAGCAACGATCTGCCGGCGGTGGTGGCAGGGCGCGGGCTGATGCCGGCGGCGGGCACCGCCGGTCCGCTGCGCCGGACCGGCCGGCGCCTGCTGCTGGGCGGGATCGCCGGTCTGGTGGTGACGGTGGTCGGGTTCGAGACCTGGGATCTGATCAACCGGGCCTTCATCGAGGCCGACTGGCTGGGCTGGGCCGTGGCAGGGCTCGGCGGGGCGGCACTTGCCGGGCTCGGTACGCTCGGTGCCTTGGAGATCAGCGCATTGCGCCGGTTGTCGAAGGTCGACGGCCTGCGCCACGAGGCGGCCCGCCTTGCCGCCGCCGCCGATGATCCGGCGGCGGCGGCCGATGCGACCGCCCTGGCCGCCCGGATATCCGCGCTCTATGCCGACCGGCCGGGGCTGACCGTGGCCCAGGCCGCGTTCTCCAGCCAGTTGACCGATGCTCATGACGCGCAGGAAGCGCTGGCCCTGACCGAGCGTCTGCTGCTGGCCCCGATCGATGCCGAGGCCCGGCGGCTGGTGCTGCTGGCGGCGCGCGACACCGCCCTTGCCACGGCCGCCAGCCCCGCGGCCCTGCTGGATGCCGCCGTGGTGCTGTGGCGCAATGCCCGGCTGGTCCGCGAGGTCGCGGCACTTTACGGCGTGCGACCGGGACGGATCGCCAGCCTCAGGATCGTGCGCCGCAGCCTGGGCGCCGCGGCCATGGCCGGTGTCGGCGAGGCCGGCCAGGACATGGCGGTCGATGCCCTGGGTGGCGGGATCGCCGCGGCGGTTTCGGCCCGGCTGGGCCAGGGCGTGGTCAACGGTCTGGTGGCGGCACGTATCGGCCTGGGTGCCATCGAGGCCTGCCGCCCGCTGCCCTTCCAGGCCGTGGCACGGCCACGGACCGCCGATCTCAGGCGTGATATGATGCGCATGCTGTCGGGCCAGCGGGCCGGATAGGCGGCCATCCTTCACGCCCGGCGCCGGAACCCGGTTGCGGCGGTCATGGTTGTTAAAGGCGCGGCCTGCGCCCACATTCATGACAGAAAGGCGGGTTCGGTCCTGCGGTCAGGGAGACAGCTTGCCATCATGCACCTCACGCCCGATCTGCTGCTGCGCGCCTATGTCTGCGGCATCTTCCCCATGGCCGAGTCGGGCGAGTCGCCGGACCTGTACTGGATCGACCCCGAACATCGCGGCGTTCTGCCCCTGGATGGCTTTCATCTGCCGCGCAAGCTGCGCAAGACCATCCGCCGCCAGCCTTTCACCATGACCATCGACCGTGATTTCGAAGGCGTGATGCTGGGCTGTGCCGCACCCGGCCCCGGGCGGGCACGGACCTGGATCAATGGCGAGATTCTGGAGCTTTATACCACCTTGCACGCGCTGGGTTATGCCCACAGCATCGAGGCCTGGGAGGGCGACGATCTGGTCGGCGGGCTGTATGGCGTGTCGCTGGGCGGCGCGTTTTTCGGTGAGAGCATGTTCAGCCGCCGCACCGATGCCAGCAAGATCGCGTTGGCCTATCTAGTGGCCCGGCTGAAGCGCGGCGGCTATCGCCTGCTCGACACCCAGTTCGTGACCGAGCATCTGATGCGTTTCGGCGCGGTGGAAATTCCCCGCGGGCTGTATCAGGACCGGCTGCGCGCGGCGCTTGGCATCCGGGCCAGTTTCACGCCCCTGCCCTTCAGCCTGGCGGCGGGCACGCCCGATCAGGTGCTGACGGCCATCGACGGCCCGGTCGCCCTGCCGGTACGACGCCCCCGCAGCCCTTATGACGATGCCGACGCCATCGTGGTGGAGATCTGAAAGCGGGCGGTGTGGTCAGCCTTTGGCCGCGGTGGCCTCTTCCGCCTCGGATTTCGGCGGCTGGTCTGAACAGCTCACCGGCCAGATGTCGTAAATCGCATGATCGAGCGCGTTGATGCCGGGCGAGGACGCAAACATCCAGCCATCGAACACCCGCTCGGTCGGAGCCGTGGCCGTGGTCTGATCGACCTCGACGAAGACCCGGGCCTCGGGCGCCTCTTCCGGGGGGGCGCTTTCGCAATAGCGCACGGTGATGACCAGCGAGCCGAATTCCACCGGCTGGTCGACCGGGGCCACGATCCGGCTGATCCGGGCGGTGACCTTGTTCAAGCCATTGAACACGGCGACCTTGCCGGGGATCGCCGGGATGCCCGACTGCTGCGCCAGCGCGGGTGACGCCGATGGCGCCGCCGCCAGTGCCAGCGAGACAACGGCCGCCAGAGCGGCGATGGCGCGGCGCGGGCTCATTCGGCGAAGGGGTCGCGCTTGGTGGCCGGGGCGGCACCGCCGGCATCGGCGCCGCCAGCCTTCTCACCCTCACCCTCGGCCTCATTGCCACCGGACGAGAACATATACCGCCCGATCAGCGATTCCAGGCTGATCGACGACTGGGTATAGGTGATCGCCTGACCCGGGTTGAGCATGCGGTCGTCACCACCCGGCACCACCGAGACATATTTGTCGCCGAGCAGGCCGGAGCTTGCGATCTCGGCCGAGCTGTCGGCCGGCAGCTTGATCTGGGGGTTGATCGCCAGGGTCAGTTCGGCGCGATAGGTCTCAGGGTTGAGACGCTGATCGGTCACGCTCCCGACCTTGATGCCGCCGATGCGGACTTCAGAACCGGCGACGATGCCATCGACGCTGTCGAAGGCGGCGGTAATGGCATAGCCGCCGCCGCTGCCGCCCCGTCCGGCGCCGGTATAGGCCTGAACGGCGAAGCCGACCGCGATCGCAATCACGGCCGCGCCGAGCAGGGTTTCAACGACACTGCGCTGCAAGCTCTTGATCCTTCTGGCCGGGTGGCCGGGCTGTCGGTTCAGGACGGGCGGTTCAGGACGGGGTCCAGGGCTCGTAATCGCCGGTGGCCTTCGGCCGTTCACCCGTGGCCAGCAGATGGCCCTGGGGCAGATAGGCGTCGGCGCTGCCGGTGTGGTTCGGCTCGAACGGCTTTTCCCAGCTCTGGCGCGGCAGAGGCGCTTCCGAGGGGGTCTTGTCGGTCGTGCCATGCAGCCAGCGGTGCCATTCGGGCGGCACGCTGGTCGGGTCGACCGCCTTGGCATAGGTCACCCAGCGCTTGGACGGCTTGTTCTTGTGCCGGAAGTACCGGTTCCCGAACTCGTCCTCGCCGACGGCGGTGCCGTAGCGCATGGTAAAGAGACGCGTAGCGAAATTGGTCATGGGTCCACTGTCCGGATGGCTGGCCGCGGCCAAGATAGGGGCTGGGGCCGGCGGGCGCAAGCCTTGGCGGACGACGAGCCGCCCGGCCCGGCCCATCATGTCGGGTGCTGCCCTATCATATGGGGTGCCGGGCCGTCACACACGACGCTTTCCGCAATGATCGGCAGATTCTTATCCCCATACCGCCTGTGGATAAGCCAGCGGTCAATTCGGCCCGATCAGCCGGAAACGCAGGCCCTCCGGGCATTTGGGTGCCACGGATGCCTGACGGAAGCGCCCGGAGATTATCCACATGCAACCACACCATATAGATAAAACTGAGGCAAAATACCCCTAGATATTGATCCCCGGCTGTGACGAAAACGCTTGCGACCGATGGAGGCCGGGCTTACGATCCGGCTCAGACACCCAGGATGACAAGCCGGTGGCAAAGAGGCATGCGGCATATGCCGCCAAGCTTTGCCGGGGCTTTTGCGCCAGAGACTGGCTCGTTGCATCGGATATGGCCATTGCGCCGGATATGAACGTGTTGCACCGGATGTGCTGGCAGCACCCTGATCACAAACTTTAACCGACCACTGCGTCACCCGTCCCCCGCACCCCGCCGCCCGGGCATGCCCGATGCAAGAGCCATGCATCGCGCGCCAGGCTTCGGGGTGTTTCCGTGCCGGGTGCATGACCCGTGGCCGCTCATGAGATTTTTCCTCGCAACCGGTTGCCTTTGGTGGCCCGTGTGCATGATGGAGGCAGGATACGATGCGGATCGCCCGCAAGTTCACCGTCGAAGGCAAGTCCCCCTATGCGGGGATCGAGATGCGGACCGCAACCAGCGAGATCCGCAATCCCGACGGCTCGGTCGTCTTCAAGCTCGAAAACATCGAGGTTCCGGCCTCGTGGTCGCAGGTCGCCAGCGACATCATCGCGCAGAAGTACTTCCGCAAGCGCGGCATTCCCGCCATCACCCGGCGCGTGCCTGAGGACGGTGTACCCGATTTCCTGTGGCGGTCCGAGCCCGACGACGAGGCACTGGCCAAGCTGCCCGAAGACAAGCGCTATGGCAGCGAGCTGACCGCCGCCCAGGTCTTCGACCGCATGGCCGGCACCTGGGCCTATTGGGGCTGGAAGGGCGGCTATTTCGACACCGAAGCCGATGCCGCCGCCTATCGCGATGAAATGTGCCGGATGCTGGCCGACCAGATGGCCGCCCCCAATTCGCCGCAGTGGTTCAACACCGGCCTGCATTGGGCCTATGGTGTCGACGGGCCGGCGCAGGGCCATTATTACGTCGATTTCCAGACGGGTGAACTGACCCGGTCGGCGACGGCTTATGAGCATCCCCAGCCCCATGCCTGCTTCATCCAGTCGGTGTCAGATGACCTGGTGAACGAAGGCGGGATCATGGACCTGTGGGTGCGTGAGGCACGGCTGTTCAAGTATGGCTCGGGCACCGGCACCAATTTCTCGTCGGTGCGTGGCGAGGGTGAGCCGCTGTCGGGCGGTGGCCGCTCGTCGGGGCTGATGAGCTTCCTGAAGATCGGCGACCGCGCCGCCGGCGCCATCAAGTCGGGCGGCACCACGCGCCGCGCCGCCAAGATGGTGGTGGTCGATGTCGATCATCCCGATATCGAGGCCTATATCAACTGGAAGGTGATCGAAGAGCAGAAGGTGGCGGCACTGGTCACCGGCTCGAAGCTCGCCAACAAGCACATGAACGCGGTGATCCGGGCCGCCTCCGACCTGACGGTGGCCGAGGACGACCGGTTCGACCCGCGCCGCAACACCCCGCTGCGCACGGCGGTGAAGGCGGCCCGCGCGGCGCTGATCCCGGAAAACTACATCCAGCGGGTCATCCAGTTCGCCCGTCAGGGCTATACCGAGATCCATGTGCCGGTGTTCAACACCGACTGGGATTCGGAAGCCTATCTGACCGTGTCGGGCCAGAATTCGAACAATTCGGTGCGCGTCACCGATGCCTTCCTGAATGCCGTGCTGGCCGACGGCAACTGGGAACTGACCCGGCGCACCGATGGCGTCGTGGTCAAGCGGATCAAGGCGCGCGAGCTGTGGGAGCAGATCGGCAACGCCGCCTGGGCGAGCGCCGATCCCGGCATCCAGTTCGACACCACGATCAATGACTGGCACACCTGCCCCGCCCATGGCCGGATCAACGCATCCAATCCGTGCTCGGAATACATGTTCCTCGACGACACCGCCTGTAATCTGGCGTCGCTGAACCTGATGACCTTCCGCACCGCCGACGGCATGTTCGACATCGAGGCTTACGAGCACGCGGTCCGGCTGTGGACCATCACGCTCGAAATCTCGGTGCTGATGGCGCAGTACCCCTCGGCCACGATCGCGCAGCTTTCTTACGATTTCCGCACCCTTGGCCTCGGCTATGCCAATCTGGGCGGCCTGCTGATGGCCTCGGGGCTCGGCTATGACAGCCATGAAGGCCGGGCGCTGTCGGGCGCCCTGACCGCGATCATGACCGGCGTGTCCTATGCCACCTCGGCCGAGATGGCGTCTGAGCTTGGCACCTTCCCGAAATTCGCCCCCAACCGGGATGCGATGCTGCGGGTGATCCGCAATCATCGCCGCGCGGCCCATGGCCTCGCCGATGGCTATGAGGGCCTGTCGACCACACCGGTGGCACTCGACCATGCCAATATCCCTGATCCGCGCCTGGGCGATGCCGCCCGCCGCGCCTGGGATGCCGCGCTGGAACTGGGCGAGGCCCATGGTTTCCGCAACGCGCAGTCGACCGTGATCGCCCCCACCGGCACCATCGGCCTGGTGATGGATTGCGACACCACCGGCATCGAGCCCGATTTCGCGCTGGTGAAGTTCAAGAAGCTGGCCGGCGGCGGCTATTTCAAGATCATCAACCGCACCGTCACCGAGGCGCTGACCAAGCTTGGCTATGGCCCGGCCGATATCCGCCAGATCGTCGATTATGCGGTCGGTCGCGGCACGCTGAAGGGCTCGCCCACCATCGGTCATGCGGCACTGAAGACCCGTGGCTTCGACGACGAGGCGATCGCGCGGCTTGAGAAGTCGCTGGGGCAGGCCTTCGAGCTGAAATTCGCCTTCAACAAGTGGACGCTGGGCGCCGAGTTCTGCCGCGACGGGCTGGGCTTCACCGATGCGCAGCTCGACGATCCCAGCTTCGACATGCTCCAGGGGCTGGGCTTCTCCAAGGACGAGATCGACGCCGCCAATATCTGGGTGTGTGGCGCGATGACGCTGGAAGGCGCGCCGGGCCTGGATGACGAGCATCTGCCGGTGTTCGACTGCGCCAACCCCTGCGGCCGCACCGGCACCCGTTATCTGTCGGCCGAAGCCCATATCCGGATGATGGCGGCGGCCCAGCCCTTCATCTCGGGCGCCATCTCCAAAACCATCAACATGCCGAACGGCGCCACGGTCGAGGAATGCAAGGCGGCCTATATGCTGTCGTGGCGTCTGGCGCTGAAGGCCAACGCGCTGTATCGCGATGGCTCGAAGCTGTCCCAGCCACTGAACGCCATGATCCTGGGCGATGACGACGTGTCGGATGTCGAGGAAGCCGTGGCCGAGCTGGTGGCCAAGCCCGCGGCCGAACAGGCCCGGGTGGTCGCCGAGCGGATCGTGACCCAGTATCTGAGCGAACGTCGTCGCCTGCCCCATCGCCGCAAGGGCTATACCCAGAAGGCGGTGGTCGGTGGCCACAAGCTGTATCTGCGCACCGGCGAGTATGAAGATGGCAAGATCGGCGAGATCTTCATCGACATGCACAAGGAAGGCGCCGCCTTCCGCAGCCTGATGAACGCCTTCGCCATCGCCATCTCGATCGGCCTGCAATACGGCGTGCCGCTTGAGGAATATGTCGACGCCTATGTGTTCAGCCGCTTCGAGCCCTCGGGCATCGTCGAGGGCAATGACGCGATCAAGATGGCGACGTCGATCCTCGACTATGTCTTCCGCGAACTGGCGATCTCGTATCTGGGACGCACCGATCTGGCCCATGTCCAGCCGGTGCAGCCGGCGGATCTGCTGCCCGACAGTGTCGGGCGCGGGGTGCGTGAAGGCAGCCGCGAGGATGGCGGCCTGGAAAAGACCGGCCCCACCCCGGCGGTCGCCGCCGCCATGGGCCTCGCCAGCGCCGGCTTCGTGCGCAGCAATCTGTATGTGCTGCGCGGCGGCGCCGGTGGCAACACCGCCACCGCCTATGCCGAACCGCACCACCATGCCTATGAGGACAACTCCCCGACCACCCTGGGCCAGCCCCGGACGGCCGAGGCCAATCCTTACGACGAGCAGATGGAGGCCATCCGCGTCGCCCGCATGAAGGGCTTCGAGGGCGACCCCTGCGGCGAATGCGGCAACATGACCCTGGTGCGCAACGGCACCTGCCTGAAATGCGTCACCTGCGGCTCGACCAGCGGCTGCTCGTGATCGGTTGCCCGAAGAAGGGGAAGGGGATACTCATCCCCTTCTCTTCATTCGACTGACGGCTGGAGGATTTTTGGCGAGGCTGATTCAAATTTTATTTTACAGATATTTCGCTAAAATGCTCCCCACACCATTGTAACGGCATGGAATTTTGGATAAAATTGAAGTCATAAAACTTGAGGCCGGGACTTGCCCGGCCTCAAGATCCCGTGAAGCACCAGCCAAGGTACTTACGGGCGACGAACGCAACATATGCGCTCTATGCTGACACGTGGAGATTCGCAGATTGGAGCGGCAATGTCGAGCGGGGCCTTGGCCAGGGCAATCGGGTGAAACTGTGCGTGACAGGGCGGAAAAAGTCTGAATCTCTCGTTGTCGACCTTTTTGGCTTGGGAGGG